>JAESRD010000399.1 GCA_016764835.1 Paracoccaceae bacterium
ACGCCGACAATCCCGGCAACGGGCGAATCAAACACTTGGACCATGGAAATCACCGACAGCGCCGCAGCTGGGGCGACGATTGGCGAATATACTCTGGTCTTTGAAGACAGCCCCACCGCCGGTGGCACACTGGCTTCTGTGGCGCCAGTTTCGGGCGGGGCCTATGATCCGGTCACTGGCCAAATATCACTGGCGCTTAATGGCACGACCGTCGCCCTCGATATTGGCACGCTAAACTCCTTTAGTGGCATGTCGCAGTTGTCAGACGTGTTCGCACCCAACTCGATCACCAAGAACGGCTCGCCTCCCGGTGTGCTGACCACGGTTGAAGTTGATGCAAACGGCTATGTGCACGCCTATTTTGACACTGGGCTTTCGCAGGTGATCTACCAGATTCCACTGGTTGATGTGCCCAATCCGAACGGGCTGAAGATCAATGATGACCAAAGCTACGCAATCTCTGCCGATAGCGGCGATTTCTTCCTTTGGGATGCCGGTGACGGGCCAACGGGCGAGGTCGTGGGCTATGCCCAAGAACAATCACGCACCGATGTGGCGCATGAGCTGACCACACTTATCCAAACGCAGCGGGCCTATTCATCAAACGCTAAGGTTATTCAAACCGTTGATGAGATGCTGCAAGAAACCACAAATATCAAACGATAACAGGACGAAAGGACTGAAACCATGAGCATTTCGCACGCCCTAAACAACGCATTGTCAGGACTAACCGCGTCATCGCGCATGGCAGAGGTCGTCTCGTCGAACCTCTCCAATGTGCTGACTGATGGCTATGGCCGCCGAGAGGTGAACCTTGGCGCGCAGGCAGTTGGCGGGCAGGGGGCCGGGGTTGAAATTCTCGGCATTGAACGGGTGGTCGAGCGCGGCGTGTTGGCAGATCGCCGCGCCGCCTCGTCTATTCTTACGCATGAGCTGATGGTCAGCAACGCTTTGGGTCGGCTTGAAATCACCATCGGCGAGGTCGGCGATGGATATTCGCTCGATTCGCGCATAACCGCGCTTGAAGAAGCACTGGCATTGGCCGCCTCCGATCCCTCATCAGAGCAACGATTGGCCAATGTTTCCGACAGCCTCAACGATGTGGCGACAACACTCAACGCCGATGCGCGGGCGATACAGGCCCAGCGCGCCGAGGCCGATGCGCAAATTGCCGATCATATTGATATTCTCAATACATCGCTCAAACAGGTTGAGATGCTCAACGCTGATATTACACGCTCAATGAACCAAGGGGCCGACCCTTCGGCGCTGCAAGATCAACGCCAAGTGGTGATTGATACGATCGCCGAGATCGTGCCGGTGCGTGAAATGACCCGCCCGGGCGGGCAAGTGGCATTGGTCACGGCAAGCGGCGAAATCCTGATCGACGGACCAGCGCAACAGTTTGAGTTCGAATCAAACGCCCTGATCACCGCCGATATGACCTTTGCCACCGGCAGGCTCGGCGGGATTACCAAAGACGGTGTGCCAATGGGCGTAGACGGTTTGGGCAAGCTGAGCGGCGGCTCGCTGTCAGCAGCGTTTGAGCTGCGCGACGAGATTTTGCCAGCGGCCAGTGACGGGCTAGACCAGATCGCGGCCGACCTGATTGGCCGGTTTGAAGACCCGGCCTTTGACGCTACCCGCGTGGCGGGCACGCCCGGCCTGCTGACCGATGCGGGGGCAGAATTTGCCGCCGGTGACCCGACAGGTCTGGCCTCACGGATCGTTATAAACGATCTGATCGTTCCAGCGGCAGGCGGCGACCTCTCTTTGCTGCGCGACGGGATCGGTGCTGTCACGTCCGGCCCGGTCGGTGATGCGAGCCAGCTCAATAACTGGCTTGATGCGCTCTCTGATATACGGGCTTTACCGGCAGGTGGAACGCCCCGCTCGGCCGCTGATCATAGTGCCGCTTGGGTGGCCAGCATCAGCAACCAACGTGTCGCCGCCGAGGAAGACCTAGGCTTCGCCACCGCCCGTTATGATGTCATGAAATCGGCTGAGCTGGCTGGCGGCGTTGATACCGACCAGGAGCTGCTGATGCTCATGAAGATTGAGCAAGCCTATGCGGCCAATGCGAAAGTAATGCAAACGATCGAGTCTATGATCCACACTTTGATGGAGCTTTAAGCTATGTCTATGACCTCATTAGGAGATATGGCGCAACATTATATGACGCGCCGGCAAAACGTTACCATGCGGACCACAATGTATCGGCTTAATAATGAGCTGGTGACGGGCAAGGTTTCTGATCAGGCCGCGCATTTGCGCGGTGATCAGCTGCGGTTGGCCAGTGTGGTGCGGCGGATCGGTATTGCCGAAACAGGCTTGCTGGCGGCCAATGAAAATGGCTCAATGATGTCTGTCATGCAGTTGGCGCTGTCGAGCATCGATGAGATGCGCAGCAATATGTTTGAGCAAACCGCGCCGCTGATCGGCACGGCGACGCCTGATCAGGTTGAAACCGCCGCTAATGGCGCGAAAAATGCGCTGTCCGATATGGTATCGGCGTTGAACAACCGTTTTGGCGGGCAATCTTTGTTTGCCGGTGCCGCCACTGACGGCCCGGCTCTGGCCAGCCCGACAGTATGCTCACCGATCTGCGTGCCGCAATCACCGCGTCGGGTGCCGTGACTGTCAATGACATTATCGCCGAGGTTGATGCGTGGTTTGCGCCGGGCGGCGACTTTGACACAGCCGGCTATCTTGGAGATCTTGGTGATCTGGTCACGCGGCGGATCGGCGAAGATACCGAAATTACCTTTGAAGCTCGCGCCGATGATCCGGTCCTGCGCGAGGTTATGGCGGCGACAGCGCTTATCGCCCTTGCCGCCGATAATGCAGGCACACTGCCCGCCGGTTCAGGCGCGCAGATTGTGAGCGAGGCCAGTGAGCGGCTGTTGAGCACAGGCTCCGGCATGGCCACATTGCAGGGCCGTGTCGGCCAAGAAGAGGCGCGGGTTGAAGAAGCCAAGGCCCGGCTCAACGCTGAAGTCGGTGCAATGAGCATCATGTATAATGACATGATTTCCGCGGATCCATTTGACACCGCAACCGCTCTACAAGAAGTGCAGAACCAGCTGGAGATGCATTATGCACTGACTTCCCGGCTCTCAGAACTAACCCTAACGAGGTATCTTTAATGCGCAGAATGCGTTTAGCGTTGGCGCTTAGCGTCGCGCTCATACCCGCGGCTATGCCCCTGTTAACAGAGGCAAGCCCGGTGCGACTAAAGGATTTAGTCGAATTTGACGGTGTGCGGACAAATGACCTGCTGGGCTATGGCCTGGTTGTCGGGCTCAACGGCACCGGCGATGGGTTACGAAACTCGCCCTTCACCGAAGAAATCATGGCAAATATTTTGGAAAGATTGGGCGTCAATGTTACCGGCGAGCAGTTTAGGCCGCGAAATGTGGCCGCGGTACTGGTGACAGCCCGATTGCCGCCTTTTGCCCGTGCGGGCAGCCCGATCGACGTGACCGTCTCGGCTATTGGCGATAGTTCCAGCCTGTTGGGCGGCACATTGGTAATGACGCCGCTAAACGCCGCCGACGGCGAGATTTATGCGGTGGCGCAGGGTTCGATCATCTCGGGTGGTATCACCGCCGAAGCTGACGCGGCGCGGGTCACGCAAGGCGTGCCAACGTCGGGGGTTATTCCGGCCGGGGCGACGGTAGAGCGCGAAGTCGCGTTTGAGTTTGCCTCGTTGCGGATCATTCGGTTGGCTTTGCGCACACCTGACTTTACCACGGCCGCCCGCATAGAGTCTGCGGTCAATAATGGGTTTGGTCGCAACGTGGCGCTGATGCTCGATTCCGGGACGGTTGATATTGATATCGCCGCCACACGGGCCAGTTCGCCGGCCCATGCAATGCAGCGGATCGAGAATATACTGGTTGAGCCAGAGCGCCGCGCGCGCGTTGTTGTTGATCAACGTTCAGGCACGATTGTGATGGGCGAAGATGTGCGGATCAGCCGGGTGGCTGTTTCGCAAGGCAACTTGACGATCAGGATTGAAGAGGCACCTTTGGTGGTGCAGCCCAACCCGTTTTCGCCCGGCGAGACCGTGGTGGTGCCGCGGTCCAGCGCTTCTATCACCGAAGAACCCGGTATTGGGTTGGCCGAACTGCCGGGCGGCACCTCGCTAAGCCAGGTGATTGCCGGGCTAAACGCCCTCGGTGTCGCACCACATGATATGATCGACATACTTAAGAGCATACGCGCCGCTGGTGCATTGCATGCCGAGTTTATTGTTCAGTAAGAGTAGGATTGCCCCTTGCGGCGCAACCGGCCTGCCGCTTGCGCG
>JAESRD010000400.1 GCA_016764835.1 Paracoccaceae bacterium
GCCCAAAGATCAACGCGCCGATTACCGCCAACCCCAGTCATGTCGTTCTTGATAACACCGTTCAACCCAGCCGCCGCACCGCTCGAAACGCTCAGCCGCCCACGGGCAACCCATTGCGGTTCATACAGCTCCAGCCCGGCAAATATTACCGCCCGATTGGCGATAATATCAACCACGCTCAGCTCTTCTGTAAACCCAGCCTGCTCCAACGCAAACCGACAGCCACTATCACCAAGCACCGCCGGACAATCATACTGGTAGCTGCGGCCCTGCACCTGATTGAGCGCATCCGTCAGCCCGCGCAGCTCGGCGTGAAACGCCCCAGCCCCCTGCCGCAGCTCACCTATAGAGCCGCGAAACCGCAGCTTACGCTGGCTCACATCTTGCCAGTTCACCAGCCAAGCCTGTACCTCCGCGCCGTCAAACTTACCGGCTCGAATATCAGCCTCGCTCACCGCATCATCCGACAGCACGCCCAGCGCTTCGGTGTTATCAACCGCCAGCCCCGTGCCCTGCATCAGTGCCCGCGCAGACATGCCGGTTGAGGCGCTATAAGCGCGCCCATCAAAGCTAAGGTCCATGTCGTGATCGGTAAACCCAAACCGCACCCCGTCCTGCCGGGTCAGATCCCAGCAGCGACACGTATTGGTGATCCCGGTCGCCAAATGCTCATAAAGCGCGCTCATACCCGCACCTCAATAATCGGCACATCCGGCACTTCACCAGCGCGAAACGAGGCCACCGAAACTAAGATCCGGTCGGTATCAAACCGCACAGGCACGTCATATTCATAGCCCGCCGACACCTCAGCCGCCGCCTCAGGCGCCGCGACAAATGTGACAATACCCGTGGCCAGATCGACACTATAATCAATGCTCTCTTGCAAAGCATCGCCGCCAACCGCCATCTTCACACTGCCCGCAACCGGCTTGCTCAAAGGCCGCAAATACTCAGTGTCACCAGAGCGGTAGCGCTTAATAAGCTGAAACTGCGTCGTCGCGTCATCGCCGTGGCCCACAAGCTGATCTACAGCACTCGGGTCCTTGGATGGCGCACAAGATTTATAGTCGCTCCAGTCTTTCCAGCGAAAGCCAAAAAGCTGCCCTTGGCGCGCCTCAAAAAACCCAATCAGATCCTCAAGATCGTCAAGCGAGCGCAACCCAAGCCCGGCGTCATATCGGCGGCGCGAATGCGCCCAGGGCGCGTTACGCTCCTCATAGCCATTGGCCAAAGTCACAATCTCGGTTCGTCTTTCTGGCCCGCCAACAGAGCCAAAACTCAGACTGGCAGGAAAACGCACTTCATGAAACGACATGGTATTCTCCTAGCGGTTACGCTGTCCGCGGGTGATCGCCCGGCTCATCTGAGCAGCAATCTGGCTCTGACTGCGGGCAAATCCTTGCACATCAGGGGTGGTGACATTCATCGTCACATGAACGCTAGAGCCGCCAGCGGCCCGCACGCCCAGCCGGCCATCAGCGCCGCGCGCCAGTGGCATAATAGCCTCCGGCCCGGCCTCGCCCATCAGCCCAACGCCGCCGCGCATCGGAAACATTGTGGCACCTGAAACGATCCCACCTTTGGCAAACGGCATGACTTGGCCCTGGCTAAACGCATTGCCATTTGCATTGGCCGTCACGCCGCCAAACAGCGCGCCAACACCCTGCGCCAACAGCCCGCCAAGCTGGTCCGTCACCGGCTTTATCGCCATAGAACAGGCCGTGTCGGCCATTGACTTGGCAACAGTCGCCAAAGCATCCGACAATTTTGTGCCGTCAAATATCAGCCCGTCAAAGGCCCGTCGCAAGCCGCCAGAAAAGCCAGATTGCAGCTTGCCCATCTCAGATGAGGTCAAACGCATCGCACTATCCATCTGCTGCAACTGCGTGGTAAACGCCGCCCCAACAGCTGACACATCGCCAAGACTGCGCTCTAACGCGCTGACTTCGCTCTCAAAATCATCAATCTCGTCAAAATCCGCCATCCGCGTTCTCTCCAGCTTGTTCTCTATCAGGATAAGCCTGCGCCAATTCGCTCAGCCGCATGCGCCCCATCGGTGCGCTGGCAGCGTCAAGCCCCAGCATCACCATCAGCTCGGCCGGGGTCAGCGCCCAAAAATCAGCCGGGCGCAGGCGCAGGCCCTTCAACCCCAGCCGCATCAGCCCCGGCCAATCCATTTTTTCGCTCATTGCGGCACCGTGAACGCCCGCGCCAGTAACGCGGCCGCGGCCTTGGCCGCACCAACAGGCCCGCCCTCAATCTCTGCCGTCAGCAGATCAGCCGCCGTGCCTTGCCAGCCGCCGCCGCGTAACCCCGCCACAATCAGCGCCATCACATCGCGGCCCCTAAACGCACCAGTTTCAAACCGAGCAACAAGCTCAACCAAGGAGGCTTCCTTGTCCAACTCTGCTTCCAGTTCAGCCAGCGCGCCCAGTGTCAGCTTGGCCACCAAACGCTCGCCATTGATCGTCAGGGCAACCTCGCCTGCCAGCGGATTAGCCATCAAATCAGCGGCGCAAATGTCAGCGCCCCAGCCGAAGCCAGCGACATCTCATACGTGGCCTCACCATTATAGCTGCCCGCATATTCGATCGACGTGATCTGAAACGGCCCAGCGACCGTGCCAAAACCTGGGATAATCACCTGAAAATCAGGCACTTCCGCGTCAAAGAATATCTGCCGCGCCCGTTCCGTCGTGGTCTCGTCCTTAAACACGCCTGAGCCAGAGATTGAGGCGGTCTTCACCCCAGCCCCGCCAGCAGTTCGCGCCAGCCGCCAGCACTCTCTAAGCTGGTCACATCAACACTCTCGGTGTTGAAGCTGATCCGCGTTGCCCGTAGCCCGGCCACCGTCTCAAAGGCGCCGCCGCCGGTCATATCAATCTTGATCAATAGGTCTTTGCCGTTTTGAGCCGCCATATCGGTCACTCCGTTTGGTTTTCGTGAATGATAATGTTTGGTTTTCGTGAATGATGAAAAACCCGCTAAACCTCTTCGAGCCTTGCCCGAAAAATGAGGTCTATGCGCCGCCTGCTGCCCGTGCCAATCCGTGCGGCACTGGCCCGATGAAAGTTGAGGTAAACAACCCGCCCGCGCGTCAGAACCAATTCTGGCCCCGGCACAATCGGGCAAAGCGCATCGCTAATCGCGCCCGCCGTCTGCTTTGCTTTTGCAAACCCGGCTGTCTCAGTTATCACTGATACAGTGAATTCATGCTCGGCCCCCGGGCAGGTCACATCAGACCGGTTGCGCACAATCTCTTTGCCCAGCACAACGTACAGAACCGGTAAGGCCCCCGCCGGCAGCGCATCATAAACTGCTGTGCCAACCAGCGCCGTCAGCGCCGTGTCACCGGTCAAGCGCCCAAACACTGCCGCCTGAAAGCCCGAAGCCATCCCATAACTCATGCCGCGCCCTCCTCATCAACAAAGCAGGTCAAAAACCGGCCCGCATAATCGTTGTCGCTGACCGCTTGGATGCGAAAGATCCTCAGGTCCTCGCGAAAGCGTTGCTCAGGGCGTGGCCGCGATGGCGCACCAGGCGGTGCCGCACGGACAATGATCTTGTACTGGCCCCGTGCATAAGCAGCGCCGGGTCCGGCCAGCTCGCGCCCAGCGCGGGGGGCGACATCTGCCCAAAGCGTGCCCAAAGGCACCCATATTTCGACAAACCCGCCCGCGCCGTCTGGCTGGCGCTCCGGTGTCTCAAGCACCAGCTTGCGGTTAAGATGCGGCTCACTCATGCGCCCGCCCCCAGCAACCGCACTGAGCGGTACCGCTCAATAAGGGCGGTCACGCCAAACGGCATGCAGCCAGAGCCAAGCGCCGTTTCATGTCGAAACTCATAATAATGCGCCGCCAACAATATAACCGCATGGCATAAGTCCGCTGGCAGATCGCCCCATGTCGGGCCGTAACCCGCCGTAAAGCTTATCCGCACAGAACCACCAGATACCGGTGCAGGCAGCGCCCCGTTTAGCGCCGCAACAACCGGCCGTTGCATGTCTGGCACCAGTTGCCAAACTGCCGCATCCACCGCCGTCGGCGTGCCAGCCGCATCAAGCAGCTCAACCGCGCTGACCTCACTTATCGGTGCCACCGGCAAAGCCTGCCTGCATTCATTGGTCCATCTTTCGTTAGACCAACTAAAGTCCCGCGCCAGCAGGGTTTTGCTTGTTCGGGCTTCCACCGCAGCAAGTGCCGCCCGCAAAAACCCTTCCAGCAATCCGTCTTGCAACCCGTCATCGGCAAAGCCGGTGCCAAGCCGCATGTGGTCTTTGAATTCATCAATCGGCAATGCGCTGAGCAGCACGCCCGTTTCTTCAGCCAAAATCATCCGGTTTCTCCACTATCCGCTTAACGCCGTTTTCCGTACCGGACGCACACTCCCGCATCGCTCGGACGGAAGGGAGCAGCTAGACGACACGAGGCAACCCGTATGCGTCCGGCCGGTATGCTGCGCCGAGAGCCGGCGCAGCACCCATCTCAGTCAGGTTTAGCTGACTGAGAATTTCAGCAGCTTGATCGCCGCAAAATCGCTGACACCGCCGCCAACACGCTTAGTCGCATAGAACAGAACATGCGGTTTGGCAGAGAAGGGGTCACGCAGAACGCGCAGATCTGGGCGCTCAGCAATTGTGTACCCGGCATTGAAATTGCCAAAGGCAATCGGGGTGCTGTCGGCAGCCACATCGGGCATGTCCTCAGCAATCAGCACAGGGTAACCCAGCAAGCGCGCAGGCTCGCCAGCGGCCAGACCGTCAGACCACAAAAAGCGGCCATCATTGTCTTTAAGCTTGCGCACATCGCCCGCCGTCTTGGAGTTAAGCACAAAGCCCGCACCAGAGCGGTATTCGGCACCAAGCGCATAGACGAGGTCGATCACCGCATCAGCAGGGTTGAGCGCGTCAAATGAACCCGAAGCGCCAGTTGGCACATAGCCGATATTGCCCCAAGTCCAGCTGCCATTGTCAACATCGGCATAGTCCAGAAAGCCACGCGGCTTATCAACACCGTCGCCAATAACAAACGCCGCCGCTTCAGAGCGGGAGAACTTGTCCGCAATCCGGCCAGCCAGCCAGTTTTCAATGTCAAAAGCGCTGTCGTCAAGCAGCCGCTGCGACGCTTTTGGCAACGCAGAAAGCTCGTGCAGAGCAATCGTGATCCGGTCAATAACCGGGGTCGATGTCTCAACACTAGACGCCGTCTCAGATGCCCAACCAGCGCCGATATCGGCATGGTCAACAAGCACATCATAAGATGTGGCATCGACATTGACGACATTCGCGACCGAGCGCGGCGAGCCAGTCGCGGCAACAACGCTCTTAATCGTCTCAGAGGTTTGCGGGTCAACGAGGTAGCCACCATCGGCGGCCACAACTGTGCTCATTGACTTGCCATCAAGCTCAACACCGCGCAGCGCATCGTCGTCGCCGGTGCGAAGATAGGCGGAAAACGCCTTTTGGTGTGGGGCGTCTACTTCTGCTGAAGTGGCCAATGCGGGGCGATGCCCACCAAATGCTGTTTTACGGTCCAACTTTGTCATCCGATCATCCTGGTCTTTAAGTTGCTGTTTAATCTCTGACGAGAAGGCGCTGAAATCATTCATGAATCCAGCGATCTCGCTCTTTAGCTCAACGGCCGCAAACGGGGTTTCCCCGGCCATGGCCTTGGTTTCTGTCTTGCTCATATTTCCCTCATTTGAGAGTGGCCGTGATTATGATCCGGGGGTCATATCCCGGTTCAGCAGGGCGCGCGCATCACGCAGCGCGCTCGCCAGATCGCGCAGGTCAGCATCGTCAGGGGTCTCGCCCTTGGCTGCGACACGCGCCTCAGGAAGCATGGGGAATGTCACAAGCGACACCTCCCATAGTTCCAGCTCAGATAGGCGCCGTCGGCCCCCATCATCCTTGTGGGCCTTTACCGTCCGGTAGCCGATCGACAAGCCGTCAATCGCGCCAGCCTCGATCAGCTCAAGCGCCTCTCGGCCCTTGGCAATCCCGGTCAAAATACGGCCCTTAACCCAGAGACCCTGTGCGTCTTCATGCACTTGGTCCCAAATTCCTATCGGCTGCGTCGGGTCATGCTGCCACAGCATCTTGACC
>JAESRD010000401.1 GCA_016764835.1 Paracoccaceae bacterium
AGCCAAGCGGCGACGGTTCAGGCTGGCGGCGCTTTGGCCCGCAAAGACGAGGCCGAGCTGCGCCGCGTGGCGATTGCGGCCCATATTATCTCTTTGAGCTTCGGTATTCTCATCGTTGCGCTGTTCCTAGCGGTGCCCGGCGCGCTGGTGTCGCTCTTCCTAGACCCTGACGAGCCGCGCCGCGCCGCGCTGATTGCAATCGGCTCGGGGCTGGTGCAGCTGGCCGCCTTGTTCCAGTTTGTCGATGCAACCCAGATTTTGGCGTTGTCGCTGCTGCGCGGTTTGCAAGACACGACGCGGCCAATGTGGCTGGCCACACTCAGCTATTGGGTGATTGGCATGCCGGTCAGCTATTGGCTGACCTTTGAGCTGGGGCTTGGGCCGCCTGGCCTGTGGCTGGGCCTGACAGTTGGGCTGGGCATGGCGGCTATCTTGCTCAGCTGGCGGTTCTGGCGCTCGTCTATCAAAATCGGCAAGAAGCCCGTTTAGCCAAGGCTGGCCTAAGCGCCAATCAACCGGTCTGCCTTTTTGCGCACAAGCATGGAGCGCAGATCATGCATAGCCAGAAGCAGTGCATCTGTCACATCTTCGAGCTGCTCATCTGTGGCGCGGGCCTGCGCCCAATGTGTTGTCAGGTTCAGATAATCAACCGCGCGGTGAATATCATCCATATCGCGCCGGGCCAGCAGGGCAATGCGCGCCTGTTTCCATTCGGTTATAGCCTCAATATCGGCGGCGGTAAGCACGCGCTTGCCTTGGGGCTTCACATCGCCGTTCTTGACGTTGACGACAGCGATTTGGTCCATCTCAATCCGGCGCTGGCGGTTTTCGGTATCAACCCGAAAAACCGCAGCTCCGTTTTCACGGACGCGAAAATAGTATTCCGGCAGCTCTGTACTCATATTGCCTCTACTTCAAACCGTCACAAAAAGTTTTGATCCGCGCGCAAGCCTCGGTCAGGGCTGCATCAGATGTAGCGTAGCTTACCCGGAAGTTTGGCGAAAGCCCGAAGGCTGCGCCAAAGACCACGGCAACGCCGGTCTCTTCGAGCAGGGCTTTGGCAAATATCTCGTCATTGGTGATCTTGGTGCCTTGGGCGCTGGTCAGACCGATGCAGTCTGAGATGTCAGGATAGACATAAAACGCGCCATCTGGTGTGGGGCAGGTTATGCCCTTGGCGGCATTTAGCCCGGCAACCACAAGATCACGCCGCCGCTGGAACACGGCCTTATTGTCATTGATAAAATCTTGCGGACCGTTCAGTGCCTCAACCGCGGCCCACTGGCTAATAGAGCAGGGGTTCGAGGTTGATTGCGACTGGATCTTGGCCATGGCCTTGATCAGCGCCACAGGGCCACCCGCATAGCCAATGCGCCAGCCGGTCATGGCATAGGCTTTTGATACGCCGTTGACGGTCAAGGTGCGCTCATACAGTTTTGGCTCAACCTGCGCCGGGGTGCAAAACTCGAAATCACCAAAGGTCAGATGCTCATACATATCATCGGTCAGCACATGCACATGCGGGTGGCGCAACAGCACATCTGTCAGCGCCTTTAGCTCAGCGTGGCTATAGCCCGCCCCGGTGGGGTTGGACGGCGAGTTAAACAAGAACCACTTGGTGCGCGGGGTGATCGCGGCCTCTAGCTGAGTTGCGGTGATCTTGAACTCGTTCTCGATCCCGCCTTTGACGATAACCGGCTCACCACCCGCCAGCAGCACCATGTCAGGGTAGCTGACCCAATAGGGCGCTGGGATGATAACTTCTTCGCCGGGATTAAGCGTCGCCATGAACGCATTATACAGCACCTGCTTGCCGCCTGTGCCAACGGTGATCTGCTTTGGCTCATAGCTCAGCCCATTTTCGCGGGCGAACTTGGCGCAGATTGCGGCCTTCAGTTCAGGAATGCCGTCAACCGGGGTGTACTTGGTTTTGCCAGCCTCAATAGCGGCAATCCCGGCGGCTTTGATGTTTTCTGGCGTGTCAAAGTCAGGCTCACCTGCGCCCAGCCCAATCACGTCGCGGCCCGCAGCCTTTAGCTCAGCCGCCATAGTCGTGACTGCAATTGTGGGGGAAGGTTTCACGCGGGCGAGGGTGTCGGACGGAAAAGCCATGCTAGGTCTCTTTTGTAATGAGGTGCCGATTGTAATGAAGGGCTGATGCTCTTTTCTTATGCTTGTCGCGGCGGCCAGACAAGCGCAGCAATGCGGGCATTTTTCACAAACACTGGCATTGGCGCGCCAGATCGGGCAAGGGAGAGCTGACCACCGCAACAACGAGGCCCGAGAACATGACAGAAAACCCACAGCACCGCCTCAAGCGGCTGGCCATGCGCTCCATGCGGCGCGGTATCAAAGAGATGGATCTGATATTGTCGGACTTTGCTGGGGCGGCATTGGCGCGCCTCACACCGGCTGAGCTCGATCTCTATGAGGAGCTGCTCGAAGAGAATGATCACGACATTTATCTGTGGGTTTCAGGGCAGGATGCGGGGCCATCCCAATATACCGCGCTGGTTGCCAAAATAGCCGTGCGGGCGCAGGGGCTGACCCGGCCAGTATAAGGCATGCCTTATTTACTAACGAAACACTCCATAGGCGCTTGATTCAATTTTTCTTTTCCTATTTCGCAAATTTTCGACTGATCTATTGTGACTTAATGGATTGTTGGCTTTTTTGCCGCATCTCTATCCCTTGAAAAAGCGATACGGAGAGCGGCACATGAGTGTGCATTCAAATCTAGACGACCCAACAACGAAATCTGCAACAGCAGGTTTTATGACCAGTTACCTGGAGGCTTTGACACTTGTTGAGCGCCTGCATCGGTTACTCCTAGATGTGATAAAGGATGAGTTTGAGCGACTTGGTGTGCTCGAACTCAACGCGGTGCAAGCGTTGTTGCTGTTTAACATTGGCGACAATGAGGTAACGGCGGGCGAGCTAAAATCGCGCGGCTATTACCAAGGGTCAAATGTCAGCTACAACCTGAAAAAGCTGGTTGAGATGGGCTATATGCACCATCAGCGCTGCGAAATTGACCGCCGGTCAGTGCGTGTTAGGCTCACAGAAAAAGGCCGCCGCATTCGCGACATCGTGTCGCGGCTGTTTCTGGGCCATGCTGAGGGGCTGATGAACCGCGGTGTGCTTGATATGAACGGGATCGACGAGATCACCGTGTCCCTGCGCCGGGTTGAGCGGTATTGGACTGATCAGATCAGGTATATCTATTAGCCAGCGGCCCATATATCGGTCAGATCCCAGCTAAAGGCTGGGTTCTGGTGGCAGATCAGTCTGACCAATGGCCAGACTTGTCAGCTCGCGCAACAGCTTGCGTTCCATCACTTCTTGGAACGTCGCGTGGCTTGCAGATATTTCGGTAAAGGCGCCGGGGCCGCGTATGACATAGGCCCGGTAATAGGCATCAAGATCGGCCAGCCCCGTGCTGTTGCTGGCGCCGTTGCCTATGACCAGCCCATTTATTGTTATATTTGGCAGGCCAGACGTGTCGATGCTCTGCGGCAGCGGCCCGGTATTGGACCGGCCATCCCCCGAAATATCGAGCGTATGTTGCCAACAATCAGGCAGATCGGCAAGCAGAGTGAGCCCTGCGCTCATCGCCGCGCCCAGAGCGGTGGTTGGGCTGCTGCGGGCGCGGTTGGCGGCGATAATCTGGGCCGTGGCCCGGTCAAGTGCTGCTGCACTATCTATCGCCGTCCAGCCCAAGATCAGGCTCTGGTTGTGCGGGCCGCTCCACTCGTAAACCGTCAGATAAACCGGTGCTTGTAGCCGCGACAGCAATCGTTCACGCACCGTTTCAGACTGTAACGCCCCGGCAAGACCACGCAATTGCAGCTGATATTCATCTGCATCAACCGAGCCAGAAACATCCAGCCCCAGCGCCAAGGCTTGGCGGCATTGCCCCGCGGCCGCACTCGCCAGCAAACAACCGGCAAGTGCGAGGCCGGTTGCCCGTGCCCAATTTAGCAGTGTGGCGTTTACCAGTGACCGGTATTTTCCATTGAGGCCCATGGTTCTGCTGCCTCCTTTGACGCACCATTTTGCAAAATCTCTATCGAGATATTATCAGGCGAGCGCACAAATGCCATATGGCCGTCGCGCGGTGGGCGGTTGATCACATGGCCCGCATCCATCAGCAGTTGGCAGGTCGCATAAATATCATCAACGCCGTAAGCGAGGTGGCCAAAATGGCGGCTGTCAGAGGGCAGGGCGTCGTCGCCGTCCCAATTATAAGTCAGCTCAACCGGTGCGTCTTCTTGGCCGGGAGGGGCCATGAATATTAGCGAGAATCGACCGGCTTCGCTGTCATGACGTTTGGTTTCGCGCAGGCCGAGCAGCTCATAAAAGGCGATAGATTTTTCGAGGTCTTTGACCCGGACCATAGTGTGCAAATAGACGAGTGGCATGGTTTTCTCCTGATGATTTGATTTGGCCCAAAAGCTGGGATTGGATTAACCTTAACACAGGCGTGAGTAAGAAGCACAGATGTCAGCAGTTACCAGAGCCTAGAGCGGCTAAAAGCTGGAATTCCACGTTAGACCAACGCGCAGGTCTTCGCGGCCAAAGAAATCAATTGTTGACCAAGTTTGCGACTGTTCCAATGTGACGGTTGGGGTGAAGCCGTAAATTTCAGCTTGGGGAATGGCGGCTGAAATATGCACACTAAGCCGCTGATCTTCCCTGTCTACACTATAGATAGCGAGCCCGGTTTGGGGGTCGACAGTGCCATAGTTGGTATAGGCGTAGTCGCGTGACTCGCCATTTAGCCCTAGCGAAATTTGTAGGCCTGCCACTGGCTCAGCTATGCGGTAATTGGCGCTAAAATTAAACCCGTCATAGCCGCTATCGGCCCGATCAGTGAGGGCGGAACGCAAGCCAAAGCCAAGCGTAAGCCGGTCACCATTGCCAAGCGGGGCAATATAGCGCGCCGAAATGCTTGTCGTCCAATAGGCATCATTATCATATTTGCTGAGCAGCTCGGCCATTGCTGAAATGTTAAGCAAGCTGTTGTTATTGAGCTGAAAATCAAGCCCGCCGCTGGCGCGAACGAACCGCGTATAGAAATCTCCATCATACCAGGTTAGACCTGTTGCCAGCTCAACCGTGCCGCGATCGGCGAAGTTGTTTGGTTGCCAAATATGGGTGAGGCTAAAGGTGACACCGGCATCGGAATAGTCATTTCCGCTTGCCTCGGGATCAAGCGCCAACGTGTCTTGGCTTAGCACATATGTTCTGCCGTTCAGCCGGAATTTGGCAAAGGTGGCGCTGTTATCATCATTATGTAGCCGGTAGGACAGGCCGACATTGGCCGCTATTTGCAAGCCAGAAAATGCAAATGTATCGGGGCTTAAATCTGTGGGAGTACCAAGTGGTAGAACCACTGTTGTGGCATTGGTTCCACCATTAATATTGCTGCTCGGCGTAATGCCAAAGCTTAGCGAAACCGAAAACGGATTATGCTGACGCAGATAGTTGTAATCTTCGATCGCCCCGGCGCGGGCCTGCGCATTGGGCGCATGTTGCAATGACCGGCGCAGCCAAATCTGGGCTGAGGTATCGCGGCCAACATGACTATGCGCCTGTGCGGCAAGACGGGCGGCGTTAAAGCGCGCATCACCGGGCGGTGAGGCGCGAAAAGCCGCCGCGGCGGCGCGACTTGCTGCGTCATACTGTTCGAGCATCAGCAGTGCTTCGGTGCGGATGAACAGAGCGGTTTGGTCGGCAGGGTCACGCAGCAGCAGCGCATCGGCCAAGGCCAGTGCTTCTTGGGCCGCGCCGTTTTGCAGCGTCTCAATTGCCAGCGTTCGCATTTGTGGCAGGGTGAACTGCACAGCGCTTTGCGCCAGCGCGGCGCCGGGTGTTGCCAAAGCAACAACCAGTGCCAGCGCGCGAAATGGCCCAGCGCGAAAAGGCAAACCCATGTTTAGTTGCCTGTGCCGCGATACAGGATGAAGCCGCCGGTTTCTTGGGCCTGAACAGCGCCAGCATAACGCGGATCATCTGAGGTAATAACGATCACCCCAACCAGCTCGCCGCCATCACCCGAGGTCATGTCTCCAGCAAGGATGCCGTAATAGGTGCCGCTTTCATAAATCTCAAGCGCGCCGCTATCATCGGCGATTGAGTTATTCAGTTCGCCGCTGATCTCACCGTTCTCGGTGATTGTTGGCGCGCCTTCTTGAATAACGAACAGCAAGTCGGGCAAAACCAGCCCATCTTCGCCACCCAATGGGACGACTGTGCCATCCATATCATAGGCAACGCGGTTAAAGATCTGGCCTTGGACCGCGTCATTGGCGTTGAAATCTCTAAAGTCGATAGAGACCTGCATATCGGCCACTGTATATTCCATGCCGCCGAGGGGGCCAAAGACCCGCAAGCCAGAATAGCCGCCGGAATAAACCGCTTGGCCGGTGGTCGGCAGCTCAACGCCGCCGTTGCGCTCATAGAGGAAACCGCCAAAGCCAAAGCCGACATAACCGCCGGTGCGGACAATGGCAAAAGAGGTGCGCGGCACGCCGTCAGCATCAGAGACATTGCTGACGCCGTAGATTGCGCGGTAGGGCACGATCTGGCCAATCTGGTCGCCGGTCAGAAAATCTTCTGTCACAACATCGGCTTCATAGACGGCAAAGACCGGGCGGTCTGGGTGCTGGGCGGTTGGCCCGCTGAGCTGGCCAATTGGTGTGCCGCGCGAATAGGTGTTCGCACCGTCAAAGCCGAGCCCATCGACGATGAATGTATCATTGCCCGGCACATAGATAACGCTGGCCAGCAAGCCGCCGCCAACATCGTTGCGGGCTTCAACCCGGGTGAGCGAACCATCAGCAAAGGGTGATTCAGAATCCGGCGGCAAAGTTGTGCCGGTATTTAACAGATCGGTCGCGCCGTCGCCGTCGCCAGCATTGTCGCCGCCATCGGCGTCATCATCATCATCGTCGTCGCAATCGGTTGTACAGCTGTCATCATCTGAATCGTCAGCACCAAGCGGTGTATCGTCGAAGAATGGCTGTCCATCACCGCAGCCAGACAAAAGTGCCAACAATGCGGTTGAGAATAGGAAATGTTTCATGCTGTGCCCCGGGCTTTGGTTTTGTCTTCTTAACCATATCGTCGGCTTGGATAAACAAAGAGTCAACGGCCCATTGGTGCCACAGCTAGGTCAGATGGGCATGAATCGCCGTTTGTGCTGCCAGCACCACAATATATAGTGGGTTACGACTCGCCCCAGCCCGTTTGGGCCGCCATAAATAGATGCAGGATAATTCAATGCCACTGACCGACGCACAAGAAACTGAGATTGAAACCCTGCGCGCGACCCCGCGCCAGACGCTACGGGCGGTATCGGAGGGTATGGAGGCGCATCTTTATCGGGCCTATCCGGTGCTCGATCACGGGTTTATCCGCGTGGTAGATTATATGGGTGATGATGCGGCCATCTGTCAGGCAGCACGGGTTAGCTACGGCACTGGCACCAAGTCTGTGCAAAACGATGAAGGGCTGATCCGTTACCTGATGCGGCATTGGCACTCGACCCCGTTTGAGATGTGCGAAGTGAAGCTGCATGTAAAATTGCCTGTCTTTGTCGCCCGTCAGTGGATCCGCCACCGGACGGCGAATGTGAATGAATATTCAGCGCGTTACTCGATATTGGACCGCGAATTTTATATTCCGGCACCTGAGCAACTCGCGGCGCAATCGGTGGTCAATAATCAGGGCCGGGGTGAAGCGCTACAGGGCGAGGAAGCGGCGCGTGTGCTTGAGATTTTGAAGGGCGGGAGCGACAAGGCTTATGACGATTATCAGGCGATGATATCGGAGGACGGCCAGCAAGGCTTGGCCCGTGAACTCGCCCGCATGAACTTGCCGACCAATATTTACACCCAGTGGTACTGGAAGGTTGATCTTCATAATCTGTTTCATTTCCTGCGCTTGCGGGCCGATGCTCATGCGCAATATGAAATACGGGTCTATGCTGAAGCCATGTGCAAAATCGTGGCTGACTGGGTGCCTGCGGCTTATGGTGCTTTTGAAGATTACCGCCTTGGCGGGCAGAACATTAGCACCAAAGGGGCCGATTGTTTGCGGCGGCGCTTGGCCGGCGAACAGGTAACCCAAGAAAGTTCGGGCATGAGCAAAGGCGAATGGCGTGAGTTTTCGGCAAGCTGGGGCTGAGCCTCGGTTGCATTTAATATCGCAAGGCTCAGCCGGGTAGCGGGGGGGGCGCTACCCATTTTAGATGATCAGATGATGCTAAGGTTGCCGGCCATCTCTCTGCCGTCACGTCCTTCGATCAAGTCAAACTCAATCGGCTGGTCATCGGCCAGTCCGGTTAGCCCAGATTGTTCAACTGCTGATATATGGACGAAGATATCCTTGCCGCCGTCATCGGGGGCAATGAACCCGAAGCCTTTTCCAGTGTTGGACCATTTAACTTTGCCTTTGGCCATTGGTACTCTCCTTCAACTTACCGCCTATTGCGGAACAGGCCTGCCTATCTTGTTCGCGGCCCAAATGGGCGGCTTTTGGGTGGGCCTCGCCAAATAGTTAACGATGTGCAGCAAAAGGCAAATGACATTGGCTCAACAATCGGCAAGGTTTAGCCTACTGCACAGAACTTTTGCATATTCTTGGGGGATGCATGAAATTTTTTAGCCTTTCGACCTGTGATACTTGCCGCAAAGCGCTCAAAGCCTTGCGGGCGGCGGGGCATATGCCCGAGGTGATCGATATTCGCAAAGACGGGATAAGCCCTGAAGATCAGGCGCGGATCTTGCGGGCATTTGGCAAAAAAGCGCTTAACCGGGCGTCGGCGACATGGCGCGGGCTGGATGAGGTCGCGCGCGCTTTGCCCGAGGCCGAGTTGCTGGCCAGCTATCCGACACTGATGAAACGTCCGGTAATTTTGGCCAACGGCGTGTGGCACCAAGGCTGGTCAAAGGCTGTTCAGGCGCAACTGCTTGAGTAAGGGCTGCCGGGTACTTACTTAACCTATGTAGCAATAGGCGTCGCCAGGTGGCGGCCAGAAAAGGAAGATAGAATGCGCAATGCCGCTTTGACATTGGGGATAATCGCTGGCGTGCTCGGCATGTTTGTTGGGCTGTTCAGCTTTGTGTGGACAGATATCGTCGCCGCTCACCCCGAAGCAGGCGAAGTTTTTGGCATGTTTGACAACCCGGCGCTTGTTCGGGTGGTCTCTATCGTTGGGCCGCTGCTGGCTATTGCTGGCGGGGCGATGGCCAAAATGCGCGCGCTTTGGGGGGGGATAGCCCTTTTGGCCTCGGCGGGCCTTATGCTCATGGCTTTCGGCTTTACCGGGGCGACAATGTTCTCGGTGTCATTCGCCGCTGTGGGCGGGATCTTGGCCTTGGCCGCGGGCAAACCCGACGAGGCAAAGGCGCATTTCTAGAAGTTGTCATCGGGCTGTTGGCGGCGAAACAACAGCCGGTCGAGCGACAGCGGGCCGGGGCCTTTGAGCACCAAGATCAGCAGGCCAAGCACCCAAAATGCGCGTTGGTCGAGGATCAACGACCCGGAAAACCGGTCAAACCAAGCGCCAATTGTTGTCGCATCAGCGCCGTGGCCAATAATGTCAGTCAGGCTTTGCATGATGATGAAACCGATCATGCCGAGCGCTGACAGCCGGGTCAGCAGGCCGAGCACGATCAGCGCCGGTAAGATGAACTCAGCCGCCGTGCCGCCGACAACAACGGCCCAGTGAAAAATGCCCAGCTGCGACGTGTCATAGCCGCTGGCTTCCATGGCTTTGGGGAAGATTTGTACATAGCCGCCCGATGACGGGGTGAAGAGGCCAAACAGCCCGTCGCCGAGCTTGGTTATGCCCGATTTCCAGTAATAGGCGACCAGCACACCGGCAAAGACCAAACGCGACAGGGTTGAGAGAACTGGGGAGGAAATCCGCTCTAATGCGGTGGCGATACGGTCAAGCAAAGACATGTTTGAGCCTTTCAGTCGGTCAGCGCGACAATGGCGCTTTGTGAAAACAGGATGGGTAGCAACGTGTTGAGAGCGGTGCCGTCGCCCGCGCGGACAGCGGCTTTGCCTAACGGCATGCCCTCCATCAACAGCGTCAGCAGTTTAGCCGGGCCGGGGGCGAGGCTGGTCACGTCGGGGTCGTATTCGACACGGGTGATGAGTGCGGTCTCGGCATTGGTGTGCTGCGGTGGCGGGGTGGCCTTTTGGTTGGCCGCCCAGATAGAGCCGATCGGGTAGGGTGAGGTGACGACCGAAACCGCCGGGGCAAAGTGAAAAACCGTGCGCTCTAGCTGGTCAGGGGCCATGCTGGCAAGGGCATCTGGGGCGATGGGGGCGGCGTCTTGGGCGTGGTAGCTGCGGCGCAGAGCCAGCTCAAGCCGGGCAATGTCTGGCAAGTAGGGCAAATGCGCCACCGGCGGGAAGCTGGCCAAAAAGTCGGGCATTTGCGCGCCGTAAAACATCATGATCGGTGATGAGGGCGGGTGTTGGCGCAGGTAAAGCCCGGCCATGGCGCGAAAGAATTTATCGCCGAGCAGTTTTTGGATGGTCGGGAAGGCGGCCTCTAGTGCATCGCTGAGGCCGACGGCGACATTGTTGCGGTAGACATCAAACCGTTTGACCGCGGCGCGGCCATCGGCGTCGCATAGGCCGGTAGGCGCAGGCAAGTTTGCGTCAAGAATGGCGGCTTTAAACTGGGCTTGTGAGACACTCATGTGTGAACCAGATCGAGCGCTGCTGCGGCGCGGACGGTCTCGTCGCGCAAAACCGGCCAGTCGGGCACGTCATTGTCCCACTCTATCAGCAGCGGTTTTGGCCCGCAGCGGGCAAGCGTATAGTCGAGCAGCGCCCAAACCGGGTCTACGACCGCGCGGCCATGGCTGTCTATCAGCAGCGGCTGGCCGTGCTCGTCTTGGTCTTCATCATGGCCGCCAAGGTGGATTTCGCCGACCTTATCGAGCGGGAAGGCGTCGATATAGGCACGTGGATTGCTATGAAGGTTGGTGGCCGAGACAAACACATTGTTTACATCGAGCAACAGGCCGCAGCCGGTGCGCTGGGCGACTTGAGCCAGAAAATCGGGCTCCTCAAGCGTTGATTCGGCGAAGGCGAGGTAAGATGATGGGTTTTCGAGCAGCATCTGCCGGCCGAGCACGTCTTGAACCTGGTCAACATGGTCGCATATCCGGGTCAAAGTGGCGGCGGTATAGGGCAGCGGCAGCAGGTCATTATAATAATGGCTGTCATGGGTCGACCATGCCAGATGCTCGGAGAAACTGGCCGGGTTGAGCCAGCCAACCAGCTCTTTGAGCCGGGCGAGATGCTCTTTGTCAAGCGGGGCTTCGCTGCCAATGGACAGGCCAACACCGTGCACTGAAAATGGGAACTTTTCGGCCAATGCGCGCAGCTGCGCCAAGGGGCGGCCACCGAGCCCCATATAATTTTCTGCGTGAATTTCGAGCCAGCCGACAGGGCCGGGCTCAGACTGAATGCCGGTATAATGCTGGGCTTTATAGCCGACGCCGGGCAGGTTTGGCAGCGATGTGTGTGGCAATGAGTGAGCATCGAACATGGGCAATGTGCCTTTGCTAAAAAGGGCCGTGATTTGGGCCGCTGATAACGCGCAACGCACCTACAAAGAGCGCAAGATGTTGCCTAAATACGCACATAATACCGGGTCGCGCCCAGAATTGCACCATATTCTCCGGCCACGCCAAGCGCGCCCGGAGGGGGCAGGCCCGCTAGGAGCCTACCCGATATTTGATAGCCGTGGTTTATGCAGGAACGTCGCGCTCAAGTGCTTCGAGCGAGCCCATGCGGCCCATACCGTCGGCGGCATCCATGACGGCCATGGTTTCGCATGTGCCTTCTGGAACCAAGGACCAAGCATTGCCTTGGTAATCGATGGTGGATGTACCGGCGCAAGATGTGCCAGGACCGGCTGCGCAGTCATTTTCGCCTGCAAGCGAAACGCCGAAGCATTTTACATCGCCAGCGGCAGATGCAGTTGTAGCAAAACCAGCGACAGCAGTCGCAACGGCGGAGGCAAGAACGAGTGACTTGGAAGTATAGGACATGAAGCTTCCTCTAAGCAAATTTCAGTATGTCACCTGTTATCGGGTGACAATTAGAGATTAGCGGCAGGGCGGTTCAAAAGGCTATTCACAGCGGCGTGTCTCTCGATCGCGTGACCTACAGTGAGTGAGAAACCGCCTGTTGATGGGCGCAATCTCGCTAAGCCACTGAAAAATATAAGAAGGCGCGGGAGCGCCGCGCCTTCAGTGAAACAAGTTTTGGCCAGTTTGTTACATTTGGTCGGGTGGGCTGGCCTCAATCGCTAGTGCTTCGAGTGCGTCAACACGAGATGTTACAGTTGAGCGGTTGCTGCCAAGCCGCCGAATGGAAACTGTGCCCTCTTCAACTTCGCGCTGACCAATGGCCATGATCACCGGCACCTTGCCCATCGAATGCTCGCGCACCTTATAATTGATCTTCTCATTGCGAATGTCGGCCTCGGCCCGGATGCCAGCCGCCTTTAGCATAGCCACGGTTTCATGCACATAATCATCGGCATCAGAGACGATAGAGGCGACGACGACCTGACGCGGCGCTAGCCAAAGCGGGAAGCGGCCGGCGTAGTTCTCTATCAACATGCCGATAAAGCGCTCAAACGAGCCAAGGCAAGCGCGGTGCAACATAAAGGGCCGGTGGCGGGCGCCGTCCTCGCCGATATAGCTGGCATCCAGCCGTTCGGGCAGGTTGGGGTCAACCTGGAAGGTACCGCATTGCCATTCGCGGCCAATCGCATCGGTGAGCACGAAGTCAAGCTTGGGGCCGTAGAATGCGCCTTCGCCCGCATCGAGCGTATAGGGGTGGCCGGTGGCTTTGATCGCGTTCTCAAGCGCTGCCTCGACATGGTCCCAGCTTTCTTCAGTGCCGACGCGCTTCTCTGGCCTTGTGGCAAAGCGGATCTCGAACTTGTCAAAGCCGAGGTCACTATAAACACTGGCCAGATAGGCGATGAAATCAGCGCATTCGCTCTCGATCTGCTCTTCGGTGCAGAAGATATGGCCATCATCTTGGGTAAAGCCGCGCACACGCATGATACCGTGCAACGCGCCCGATGGTTCATAGCGGTTACATGAGCCAAACTCGGCCATGCGTAGCGGCAGGTCGCGGTAGCTCTTTAGCCCTTGGTTAAACACCTGCACGTGGCAGGGGCAGTTCATTGGCTTGAGCGC
Organism: Paracoccaceae bacterium; assembly: GCA_016764835.1. The sequence continues at coordinate 13,251 of JAESRD010000401.1, forward strand.
ATTGATCGATTTTTCGCGGGCATGTTCTTCGTCAACTTCGACGATAAACATATGATCTTGGTATTTGTCCCAGTGGCCAGAGGCGACCCAGAGCTTGCGGTCAACCACCTGCGGGGTGTTGACCTCGACATAGCCAGCGGCGCGCTGTTTGCGGCGCATATAATCTTGCAAGACAGTATATATGGTCCAGCCATTGGGGCGCCAGAACACTTGGCCGGGGGCCTCTTCTTGCATGTGGAACAGGTTCATCTCGCGGCCCAGCTTGCGGTGGTCGCGTTTGGCGGCCTCTTCCAGCATATGCAGATGGGCTTTGAGCTGGTCTTTGTTCTGAAACGCAACACCGTAGATGCGCTGCA
>JAESRD010000402.1 GCA_016764835.1 Paracoccaceae bacterium
AATCTAAAATGCGACCAACAAAGGGGGAAATTAAGTAGAATGCGGATGACGGCGTCGGCGGCTTCGGTGGCGGTAAGCCCTAGCGGTTGGCCGAGCTTTTGGGCAAAGATATTTTGGACATCATCAAGGCTAACACCGCCGGAAACTGATTTTAGTTTTTGCGGGTTGAGCCGTCCGAGCAGCATATTGGCGTCAGAGATGGTTGGCTCTTCGCCGCCGCGACCGTAGCATATTGGGCCCGGCACAGCGCCCGCACTTTGCGGGCCGACCTCCAAAAGCCCGGCGGCATTGACCGAGGCGATCGAGCCGCCGCCAGCCCCGACACTGCGCACATCAACCATCGGCACATGGATCGGCATAGCATATTCGATCTCGATCTCGTTTGAGACCGAGGGCTGCGCGCCTTTGATCAGCGCCACATCGGTGGAGGTGCCGCCCATATCATAGGTGATCAGGTCTTCGATACCCGCGCGCCGCCCGGTATAAGCGGCGGCCATAACGCCAGATGCCGGGCCGGACATCACGGTTTTGGCCGCTTCGCGCGACACGGTTTTGGACGAGACCATGCCGCCATTGCCGTTCATCACCAGCACGTCACCCTCATAGCCGCCCTTGGCCAACTCACTGGTCAACCGGCTGATATAGCGCTCAAGCAGCGGCTGGACCGATGCATTGACCGCCGCCGTCACACCGCGCTCAAACTCGCGGCTCTCGGAGAGCAGGGCATGGCCCTTGGTAATGTAGTCGTTTGGCCAGAAGGCGCGCAGAATTTCGGCGCTGCGCAGCTCATCTGCGGGGTTTGCATAGGCGTGCAGGTAGTGGATCACGACCGAGACACAGCCCATATCGAGCAATTTGCGCCCGGCGGCCTCAACAGCGGCCACGTCAAGCGGGGTGACGGTTTCGCCCGCTGCATCCATGCGTTGCGCCACTTCTAGCCGCAGGTCACGCGGGATGATCGGTTTGAACGTGCCGGTCATGCCGTAAGCTTGCGGGCGGGTGCGACGGCCCAGTTCGAGCACATCGCGAAAGCCCGCCGTGGTGATCAGCCCGGTGCGCGATAGTTTGCGCTCAAGCACGGCGTTGGTCGTGGTGGTGGTGCCATGGACGATCAGGCTTAGAGCCGCCAAATCTGCCTCTGCCTCATCGAGGGCCGCCAAGACGCCGAACGCTTGGTTGTCGAGGGTCGAGGGCACTTTGGACAGACGTACTGCGCCAGTGCTTGGGTCAATTAAGACAAGGTCGGTAAAGGTGCCGCCGACATCAACGCCGACGATTTGGCCTTTTATGGTGCTCATTGCGGCTCCCGTTTGGCGGCTAATGTTCGTATACAAATGATTTTAGTATGGCGCGGGCAAAGTCAACGGCGCTATTGGCTTGGCATCGCGCCGTCGCCGGGGGATAACGTGGGCATTATGCGCCGCTTTGCCCTCATCCTCTGCCTTATACTGCCCGCAAATATGGCTTTGGCCCATGCCGGTGAGCAAGGCTTTGTGTTGCTCTTGCCGACGGAAGTATTTATTTTAGCCGGAGGGCTGAGCGTGGCGCTGACGGCGCTTTTGATCGCTGTGTTGCCGCAGGCAGTGCTGCGACGGGCCATGCAGCCGCTTCGCCTTGTCCCTTGGCCGCGTCTGCCGCCGCGCTGGCTGGTCAGCCTCGCCGTCTTCGCCATGCTTTGTGCGCTCGTGGCCATTGGCTTTTTCGGCCCGCATGACCCCAATGAAAACGCTTTGCCACTGGCGGTTTGGGCCTTGTTCTGGTTTGCGCTGGTCGTCGCCCAAGGTGTGTTGGGCGACATTTGGGGCTGGCTTAACCCCTGGCTGGGGCCATGGGCGGTGGCGTATAAAGCAGGGCAGCGCCCGATTGCAAAATATCCAAGCTGGCTCGGCCATTGGCCCGCTTTGGCCAGCTATCTGGCCTTCGCCACGGTTTTGCTGGTGCATCCGGCCCCGGCAGATCCTGAACAACTTGCGGCCATGGTCGCCCTCTATTGGGCGCTTCAGTTTCTAGGCATGCTGATCTACGGCCCAATATGGCTGCGGCGGGCCGAGGGCCTGAGCGTGTTGATGCGCTGCTATAGCAGCATCGCGCCGTTGCGCATCCGGCCGCCAATATTTAGTGATTCGCCGCGCCGCTGGCTTTGGCTTGGCTTCACCGGCTGGCAACAGCTGCGCCGGGCCGCACCGCCGGTCAGCCTTGCCATGTTCATGCTGGCGCTACTGGCGCTCGGCAGTTTCGACGGGCTCAATGAGACATTTTGGTGGATGGGGCTGATCGGGGTCAACCCCCTCGAATTCCCCGGCCGCACCGCGGTGATGATCCCCAACCTTTTGGGCATCGCCGCTGCCTTGGCTGCTTTGCTAAGCTGCTACGCCGCCGCACTGATGCTTGGGCTCGTGCTGACCGACCAGCGGCGGCTGTTTGCGCAGGCGTTTTGCGCTTTGGCCCCGGCGCTGCTACCGATCGCCTTTGGCTATCACTTCGCGCATTACTTCCCTAGTTTTCTGGTGCAAATACAATATGTAACTGGGGTGATAGCCGACTGGACAGGGTTGGAACACCAGCCCGTCACCAGCGGTTTCTTTAACCGGCTGACAACTGTGCGGTTGATCTGGCTGGTGCAAGCGGGGGCCGTGGTGCTCGGCCATGTGGCGGCAATTATCCTGTCGCATCAGCTGGCTTTGCGGCTGGTTGGCGGGCATAGGCGGGCGGTGATCAGCCAACTGCCGCTGGCCTTGTTCATGATCGGTTACACGGTTTTTGGCCTGTGGCTGCTTGCCGCCCCGCGCGGGGCATAATGCGGGGCATAACATTGAGACTAAGGCGCAAAATACTGGACATATCGTTTGTATGCATACAGGCTGACAAAAAAGTGATTTCTAAAAACAACAATCAGGGAAAAGCTCATGTCGAAACCAACTGATCTTAAACCAGCCCTTTCGCGGCGCTCTGCGCTCAAAACGCTTGGCGGCGGCGCGGTGGCTCTGCCATTTGCGGCCCGTTTTGCCAGCGCGCAAACGTCCGAGCCCATTCGCATTGGCTTTCAAAAGCATGCGACCGGCATAGGTGCTGCTTATGGCCGGTGGTATGACCGGACCAGCACGGCAGCCGTGAACCTGATCAACGAAGCTGGTGGCATCAATGGCCGCATGGTTGAACTGATCACTGAAGATGACGGCACAGACCCGGCGCGCGGCGCTGAGGTGATTGAGAAATTTGCCAATCAGAGCAATTGCGATGTGGCCTTTGGCACGCTGTTTAGCCATGTTGTTGTCGGCTCTGCGCCGCGCGCGGGTGAGTTGAAATTACCTTATTTTGTTGTGTCTGAAGGCCACCATGTGGCGTCGGGCATGCTTAACCGCTACACAATCCAGCCCGGTATTACCGACGTGAAGAGCCAAGTGCAGGCTATGGCACCCTTCGTTGCCAATAACCTCGGCAAGAAGGTCACCATGATCTTCCCTGACTATGCCTTTGGCCATGATCACCGCGACTTCTTTACCGCAGCGATTGAGGCGCAGGGCGGCGAAGTTGTGGCCCTGATCCCAATCCCGCCAACCGAGACCTCGTTCACCAAATACTTCCCGCGTATTCCGCGCGAAACCGAAGTGATCTACCACGTGATGGTCGGCCCCGGCGTGCTGACATTCGTCAAGGAACTCGGCGAGTTCTTTGGCCCGTCGCGCCCCGAGATCTTTGGCTTCATCGACAGCCTTGAGGCGGTTGATATGGCCAGCCCAGGCCTTGAATTCCTCGAAGGCACATACTTCTGGGAGGGCAATCCGCGCTATGCGCAGCCAGAACCGTCACCGTTTGACGCGCATTACCGCGCAGCAATTGGCATTGATGAGAACGGTGCCAGCCTGAGTGATGCGTCAGATGTGTCAACCTATGCGCATATGTTCGGCTGCTGGGAGACGCTCTTTGTCATCAAAGCTGGCATGGAGGCCTGTGGCTATCAGGGTCCAGATGATCGCGTCGCGCTGATCGAGGCTGTTGAGGCCATGACCACGATGGAGCATTCAAACGAGCATCCGCAAGGGGCCAAAGTGTTTAACGGCAAGACCCATCAGGTCTTTGGCCCGCAATATATCTCAAAAGTCACCGACGGAAAATTGCTTGTTGTCCACACAACGTCAATCGAAGACGGATTTTACCCTGATGAAGTCGATTATACGACGCAATCTTTCTAGCAATCAGTAGCTTGCGGGGGGCAGTGCTGCCCTGCGCAAGCCAAATTTGGGGCTGTTCATGGATTTTGGACCCTATCTGATGCTGGCGACGCTGGAAGGCGCAGTACTCGCAGCAGTTTTGGCATTGATGGCCTCTGGCCTGAGCCTTGTTTTTGGCGTGATGCGGGTGGTTAACGTCGCCCATGGCGAGTTCTACATGCTGGGCGCTGTGCTGGCATGGTGGGTCAGCTCGTTCTTTGGCGGCCATGCGGCAATTGGCTTTGTTGCGGCGCTGATCATTGTGCCTGTCTTGGTCGGCCTCTTAGCGGCGGCGGCTGATATGACAGTGCTCAAACGGCTTGATTATGACCCCGAGCGGGTGATCGTGGCGACGATCGGCATCCTGTATATCATTCAACAAGTGACCCTTATGACCTATGGCGCAGATGCCCGCCCGGTGGTGGCCCCGTTTAACACGCGGCTGGCTTTGCCTTGGGTTGAATGGGTCGAGGGCGGCCCGGCGCTCTATTGGCCATGGGGCCTGTCCACCACCAGCTACAAACTGTTCGTCATCGTCGCGGCAGCCGTGGTCTTGTTGGCGGTTTGGGCAATGATGCGGCGCAGTCGGATTGGGCTTTTGATGCGCGCGACCCAGCTCGACAGTGACATGGCGCAGGCCTTCGGCATTCCGATTGAGCGGGTCTATGCGCTGGTCTTTGGTATTGGTGCTGCGCTGGCGGCGCTTGCTGGCATATTAGTCGTGCCAATCCAACAGGCGCATTACCTAATGGGCGGCGACGCGCTGCTCCTCTCGTTTATTGTGGTTATCATTGGCGGGCTGGGTAGCCTTGGCGGCACGGTTGTCGCCGCCATCCTTATTGGGCTCAGCGACGGAATAATCTCGGTGTTCTTCACGCCGACGCTGGCAAAAATCATTGCCACTTTGCTTGTCGCTTTCGTGCTGGTCTACCGGCCGCAGGGCCTGTTTGGAACGTCGGATAAATGAGCCAGCAAACCAAAACTTACGCGCTGCATATCGGGCTGGTTGCCTTGCTCTTTGGCCTCAACTTTATCTTGCCTGCTTACCACCACGGTATGTTCGCGCGGGTCATGGTCATGGCGACTTTCGCGATTGGCTTCAATGTTATGCTTGGCTATTCCGGTCTCTTGAGCCTTGGCCATGCCATGTTTTTTGCTGCGGGCATGTACGGGTTGGCGCTGTCGATCCGGTATTTTGGCTTTGGCGTCGGGCCCGCCTTTTTGGTGGCGCTGGCGTCGGGGGCGGTGTTGGCGTTGGTCGTTGGTCTCTTGGCTTTGCGCACGGCCGGCGTCGCCTTTATGATCGTCACGTTGATGTTCGCACAGTCCTTTTATCTCAGCATTTTGCTGGCCGGTAAATGGACCCGCGGCGATGAGGGTTTTGTGCTGCAACAGGCCGAGCGGGTGCTCTGGGGCATAGACCTGACCCTGCCGCAAAACAGATACCTGGCGGCTTTGTTCCTCTTCGCCACCTGTCTCTTTGTCACGCTGGCGCTGGTGCGCCGCCCTCTGGGCCGGGTGTTCGTCGCCATCCGCGAAAACGAAGAACGGGCAAAATTGCTGGGCTATGATGTGTTTCGCACCAAGCTGATGGCGGTGGTGATCTCGGGCACAATATCGGCGGCCGCGGGGGCGGGCTATGCGCTGCTGTTCGGTTATGCGGGGGCTACTTTTGCCACGGTGCAATATTCTATTTTTCCGCTGCTTTGGGTCTTGCTTGGCGGGGTTGGCACTATCATCGGCCCGTTCCTTGGCGCGCTGTTCATGTTCTATCTCATTGATATTTCATCAGGCTTTACGGACGCTTACATGCTGATTGCCGGGGTGGTTCTGGTGCTGCTGACGCTGTTCGCGCCCCAAGGCATTGCCGGGATCATTCGCGCCAAACTATGGCGGTGGCTGCCATGAAGATGATCCTGTCTACCACCCGTTTGACCAAAGTGTTTGGCGGCCATCTGGCGGTTGATGCGGTTGATTTCGACCTTGTTGAGGGCGAGATCAGGGCGCTTATTGGCCCCAACGGCGCCGGTAAAACCACCTTTGTCTCGATGCTTATTGGTCGGTTGCAGCCCACATCGGGCGAGATCCGTTTTGAGGGTGATGACATCACCGAGCTGCCCGCGCATCGCCGGGTAGAGCGCGGCATGGGCTATACCTTTCAGATCACTTCTGTGTTTGGCCAGCTTAGCGCTTTTGAGAACGTGGCCCTTGCCGCGCGCCGCTGGCTGGGCGGCGACAAGGGAGCAGTTGAGACCGAGGTACGCAGCGCGCTGGGGCGGGTTGGGCTTGAGGACCGGGCTGAGCAGATTGCCGAAGATCTATCATATGGGCATCAACGGTTGCTGGAGATCGCTATGGGGCTGGCGCAACATCCGCGTTTGCTTATCTTGGATGAGCCGACCCAAGGGCTGGCTGAATCCGAGATTGAGGCGTTTAAAACCCTGATCCGCAGCCTTGTTCCCGCGACCACAATCTTGTTGATCGAGCATAATATGAGCGTGGTCATGGAGCTGGCACACCGGATCACCGTGTTGAACTTTGGCGAGATTCTGGCCGAGGGCACCCCGGCAGAGATCCACGCCAATAGAGATGTGCAAATCGCCTATCTGGGAGGCGGCTAATGCTTGAAATCAGCAATCTTTCAGCGGCATATGGGGCGGCGAAAATCCTGCGTGGCGTGAGCTTTTCGGTAAAAGCGGGCGAGATCGTTTGCCTGCTCGGCCGCAACGGCGCTGGCAAAACCACGACCCTTAAAACCATTATGGGTCTTTTGCCGATTACCGACGGCACGGCCACGCTGGATGGGGTTGATCTGGGCGCATTGCCCGGCCATGAAGTGCCGCGCCAAGGCATTGGCTATATCCCGCAGGGCAGGCGGCTTTTTGGTGAGTTGACCGTGGCGCAGAACCTAGAGATCGGCATGTTGACCCGCAAAAGCCCACCGCAAACGCTCGATGATGTGCTTGATATTTTTCCGCGCCTGCGCGAACGGCTTAGCCAACGGGCGCAAACACTTTCAGGCGGTGAGCAACAAATGCTGGCCACGGCGCGTGCGCTTTGTTTGCGGCCCAAGCTATTGCTGCTTGATGAGCCGACCGAAGGGTTGCAGCCGTCGATGATCGGCGCGATCCGAGATGTGATCTTGAAAATGCGTGATGACGGTGTGGCTGTGCTGCTGGTTGAGCAGCGGGTTGATGCGGTTTTGGCTGTGGCTGACAACGTGGTTTTTATCGAAAACGGGGTTAACAAAGTAACCTTGCCGGGCGACGATCTGCGCGCTAATCCGCAGATATTGCGTACATATCTTGGGGTTTAGCGCTTTGCCATTGGGCCGCTCAACCGCGCCAATAATGCCATAAATGTCTTTTGCTCAGCGGCGTTTAGCGGTGCCAAAGTCTCTTGGCTAATGTCGTGCGCACGCGCGAGGCTACACTCGTACAGCGCCCGGCCTTTGCGCGACGAGGCGACATATAGCCGCCGCTGGTCGCCGGGGTCACGGCGCGAGGTGATCAGCTCTTTGGCCCGCAGCCGGTCAATGACGCCTTTGATTGTTGCCGCATCCATAGAGGTGGCCCGGCCGAGGGCGTTTTGCGATGTTGGGCCCAGCTCGCATAGCTTGGCAAGGGCGGCAAACTGGGTCGAAGTCAGTGCTGGAATATGGCCACTGAAGATCGCCAAATGGCGCTGCGTCGCCTTGCGCAGCATAAAACCAATTTGTTCATCGAGCAGATAGGGAGGCGCGGGGTGATCATCCATATGCAATGATCCCGGCCCGGCGGCCTATCTGCAAGCAAAAACGCACAGTGATACTGTTTTTCACCATTGACAGAACGGCGAGCGCGCCCGCAAAATCTATATGTATACGAACAATAGCTGGGTGATGTTGCTCAGACCAGCTGGTGGCGCGAGAGGAGCATATGGTGCAAAACTATTATCGACCTTCGACCCTGGCCGATGCGCTGGCAGCAGCCCAAAACGGCGCGGTCATTGCCGCCGGCTGTACCGATCTTTTTGCCGCCAGCCAGAGCCAGACCATGCAAGGCCCAGTGCTCGACATTACGGGCCTTGCCGCTTTGCGCGGCGTGAGCCAGAGCGCTGCGGGGTGGCGCATTGGCGCTGCAACCAGCTGGGCCGATATTATTGCCGCCAAGCTGCCTGCCGCTTTTGCGGGGCTAAAGCAGGCGGCGCGCGAGGTTGGTTCGGTACAGATACAAACGTCGGCAACCATTGGCAGCAATCTATGCAATGCCTCGCCTGCGGCTGACGGC
>JAESRD010000403.1 GCA_016764835.1 Paracoccaceae bacterium
CGCTGATGGAACAGGTCGAAGCTGCGCGCGCGCGGGTGCTGGCGGCCAAATCGGCCTCCCCCAGCAAAGTGGCGCAAGATGTCGAAGAAATGCGGGGCCGTTTGGCGGGTGCACAGCCCGGTGCGCAACCGTCGGAGCCAAGCAACGAGCGCGATGATGTGGCGGCAGCACCGCGCCATGTAGGCGCGCAAAATTGGGATGCAAAGTCAGGGCCGGGCCGGTTGCAAGATGTTGAACTCATTGCCCAAATGGGCGCTTTACTGGCCAGTTCATCGGCCCGCAGCACCAGTGCTCAACTAGAGGCGAGCGTCAAAGCTGGCTGGTTCGCGCCGTCTGAAGCAGATGACCTGCGCGACGCTGCCGCGCTATTTGGCCGCCTGCAAGCCGCGTCCAAGCTGCTGACCAGTGGAAAATTGCAGCCCGGGCAAATAGGTGAAGGCGGGCGTCAGTTTATTTTGCGCGAGACGGCAATTGCCGCTAGGGAGACGCTTGATATTGCCGCATTGTCCGCCCAGCTTGACGCTGTTGCTGGCCGGGCGCGCAGTGCCATTGCCGCTATCATTACGCGGCTGCGCGACAGTGAGCAGATAGCTGAGTGACGGAGCGCAGGAATAAAGTTTAGGAGCCGACCATGTATGACCCTCAAACTGATGACCACAAAGGTGTCATTGGCGAATCTTACAAGATCGACGGGATAAGCGCCGGTGAATGCCGCTCAATATTTCTTGATTGGGCGCTATCGCTGCCAAACGGGGCCGAGCCAAAAGAGGCGATAGCCCGGCTGTTGGCGCATTATGGGCAGGCAGGCCACCCGATGACCGACGTTTTGCGCGCAGGTCTGACTGACATCGCCACCCCGGCGCGGCGTGGCGGGCGCGGTGCGCGGCGTAGCTGAGCGCCGCGCAACAGATGCAAGGATGACAGCGGCGCGCAGATTGAGCGCTTAGCGCGCCAATTTGCTCGCCTCAGCGGCCAGCGCCGTAATACCCGCCCAGTCGCCAGCGGCGATCTTGTCTGCCGGGGCCACCCATGAGCCGCCAACGCACAGCGTGTTCGACAGCGCCAAATAGTCAGGCGCATTGCTTAGGCTAACGCCGCCGGTTGGGCAAAACCGCACCTGCGGGATCGGCGCGCCAATGGCCTTGAGCGCTTTGACGCCGCCATTTCCTCTGCCGGAAAGAACTTTTGCACAGTATAGCCGCGCTCGAGAAGGCGCATGGCTTCTGTGGCTGTGGCAGCCCCCGGCAGCAGCGGCAGGTCATTGGCTTCGCAGGCATCAAGCAGCCTGTCAGTGGCGCCGGGTGCCACGCCAAAAGTCGCCCCAGCTTTGAGCGCGGCCTCAACATCTTCTGGCGTCAGCAACGTGCCTGCACCAACAGAGCCGCCCGCGACTTTGGCCATCTCGGCAATCACTTCAAGCGCTTGCGGCGTGCGCAATGTCACCTCTAGGGCGGGCAAACCGCCAGCAACAAGCGCCGCGGCCAAGGGCTGGGCAATGCTCACATCAGAGACCACAAGAACAGGGATCACCGGGCCAAGGGCGCAGATTTGTGCAGAACGTTCGGAGGCGGTTTGCGGGGTCATAACAGGGTCCTCAAAAAAAGTCGGTTTGGGTGGTGAAGGCGCTAAAGAACAGAGCAGGCACCGCTGGCGGCGGGGCCTGCATTGCGCCGGAAGATATCAAACAGCTCGCGGCCAAGGCCAACATTATTGGCGCTGATGTCAAAGGGCGCGGCCACACGGCCAGTCAGGTCAGCTAAAACTTCTAGCGTGCCCGCCTCGGCGTCAAGCCGCATCATGTCGCCGTCCTCGATCAGCCCGATCGGGCCACCATCGGCGGCTTCAGGGCAAACATGAATGGCGGCAGGCACTTTGCCAGATGCGCCAGACATGCGGCCATCGGTGACCAGCGCCACTTTCAGCCCGCGATCTTGCAGCACCGCGAGGGTTGGCGTTAGCCCGTGCAGCTCTGGCATGCCGTTTGACTGTGGTCCCTGATAGCGGACCACCACAATACAGTCAGAGGTAAACTCGCCCGCCCGAAACGCGGCCTTAACCTCGGCTTGTCCGGTGAACACACGGGCAGGGGCTTCAATCACCAGGCGCTCCGGTGCCACAGCAGAAACCTTGATCACCGCTTGGCCAATATTGCCCTTCAGCTGAACCAGCCCGCCGGTTGGGGCGAATGGATCATTAGCTTTGCGCAAGATCTTAGTGTTCTGGCTTTTACGCTCCATTGGCTGCCAGACGAGGCCGTCATCGGTCAGCTTTGGCTCATTGGTATAATGGCCAAGCCCGTCGCCAGCGATGGTCAGGGTGTCGCCGTGCAACAGCCCGACATCAAGCAGCTCACCAATGAGGAAGCCAAGTCCGCCAGCGGCATGGAAGTGGTTCACATCGGCCAACCCGTTGGGATAAACCTTGGCCATCAGCGGCACGGCGGCTGAGATGTCTGAGAAATCTTGCAGATCAAGGATGATGCCAGCAGCCTTGGCCATAGCCGGCAGGTGCAACACCAGATTGGTTGAGCCGCCAGTGGCCATCAGCCCGACCATGCCGTTCACAAATGTCCGCTCATCTAGGATCTGCGAGACCGGCCTAAAATCATCGCCCAGAGCGGTGATCTGCGTGGCGCGAATGGCGGCTTGGGCGGTCAGCGCTTGGCGCATCTCGCCTTCAGGCGGCACAAAGCTGGCGCCGGGCAGGTGCAGGCCCATGAATTCCATCAGCATCTGGTTGGTGTTAGCTGTGCCGTAAAATGTGCAAGTGCCGGAGCCATGATAGGAGGCCATCTCAGCCTCCATCAGCTTGTCGCGGCCAATCTCGCCAGTGGCGAATAGCTGCCGCACCTTGGCTTTTTCGTCATTGGGCAGTCCAGAGGCCATCGGCCCGGCAGGGACAAACACCGCAGGAATGTGGCCAAAGCTCGCCGCCGCGATCACCATGCCCGGCACGATCTTGTCACAGATGCCAAGGAACATGGCCGCGTCAAAGGTATTGTGGCTCAGGCCAATGCCAGCGGCCAGTGCAATAACATCACGCGAGAACAGCGACAGCTCCATGCCGGC
>JAESRD010000033.1 GCA_016764835.1 Paracoccaceae bacterium
GTGGCTCCTCTAACAAATGTTGCTCCATTTGTAGCTACCTTCCAAATTACCGATCTTGGGGAACAGATCAGCATCCCTGTGGCGGCGAAAGATCAGAAATGGACGGGGCGTGCGCATCGCTTACGCTGCGTCAGAGAAGCTGGAGATCATCCGCACCGTTGAGGGGGCTCATCTGCCTGTAAAGCAGACCCTCGACATGCTGGGCATCCCGCGCACCACATTATGATCGCTATGTCGAAGGCGGCTTTGACGCCCTGACGGATCGCTCACCCCGTCCAAAGTCTGTCTGGAACCGTATTCCCCAGGCCAAGCGGGATGATCTGATCGAGTTCGCGCTTGAGCATGAGCATGAGCATGAGCATGAAGCGTTAACGACACGCGAGTTGGCGGTCGAATACACCGATGACAAGCGGTATTTTATCTCTGATAACATCGGTTTACCGCTTTCTGAAGGAAGCTGATCTGATCACCGCGCCAGACTATATCGTGATCAAAGCTGCCGACGAGTTCGCGGGCAAACCACCGCCATCAACGAGATGTGGCAGACTGACTTCACCTAACTTCAAGATCATTGGTTGGGGCTGGTATTATCGCAGCACAATCCTGGATGATTACAGCCGCTACATCATCGCCTGGAAACTCTGCACGAACATGCGAGCCGAAGACGTGACCGACACCATCGAACTGGCCCTGGCAGCGTCCGGCTGCGATCAGGCCGTCGTTCGGCACATGCCGCGTCTGCTGCGCAACAATGGGTCCTGTTATATCTCCGGTGATTTGGCCGAATGGCTGGAGGATCAGAAAATGGATCACATTCGCGGAGCGCCGTTCCATCCACAAACCCAAGGAAAGATCCCCTCTCATGGGAACCACTGCCGGGCAGTGGAGCGCTGGCACCAAACCATGAAGAACCGGGTTTTGCTGGAAAACTACTATCTGCCCGGCGATCTTGAACGCCAGATAGGGGCTTTCATCGATTACGACAACAACGAACGCTACCACGAGAGTTTGAACAACGTCACACCCGCCGACGTCTCCTTCGGGCGCAACAAAGCCATCATCAGAGAAAGGGCAAAGATCAAGAAACTGACAATCCAAAGCCGCCGCTTGCAACATCAAAAACAGGCTGCATAATCAATCACGCAAACGAACCAGAACCTCCAAAACTCAAACCGCTCTGATGTTCCATTTTATATGGGGACGGACACTTTGGCCCCCTGTTTAAGAATAGCTATGCAGCCTGATCTGTAAAGCCAAGGCATTTGGTCAATAAAACTGAGGGCGCCGCGATCGTTTAATCATGCGAATAATCACAATATTTTTTCCATAAAGATGTCTGGATAGGGGTCATCGTTGAAGCGCTCTATCTCGCTCCAGCCATGTTTATAGTAAAATGCAATTGCTTCGCTTAGCTCTTTATTGCTGTCTAGCCGAAGTGTTATGACGCCAAGTGTTTTAGCGGCTTTTTCGGCCGCGTCCATCAACTGGCTGGCAAGGCCAAGCCCCCTTGCTTGTGGCGATGTCCATAGCCGTTTGATCTCGCCATATCCTTTATCTGTGCCCTTCAGCCCAACGCAGCCGATTGGAATACCGTCTGAGAGAGCAATGAAAAATGCGCCGCGTGGATGCTGCATATCTGGTGCTTCGGGGTCGCATGACAAAGCGACATCAAAGCCAAGCTCAAACCGACGGTTGAGCTCGTCGTAATAGCTTTCGAGACAGTCAATTGCACGTTTGTCCAAGGGTGAGACCCTTTCAATGCGTATCTGCTCAAAGCCAAGCGCAATCGCCACGATATCCATCGCGTCGAGCAGCTTATCCGGCTGTGCATAGCGGCTGATAATACCCGTCGCCTGTGCATCGGACAGGGCCTCATAGGCAGCATATTCTTGTTTTCCCGATTTTGTCAGTGTCGCGTAGCGGCGGCGTTGATCGCCATCACGGGTGTGAAGCTCAATTAGACTTTCGGCTTCAAGGCCGCGCAGCAACCGGCTTGCAAGGCCCGAATCCAGCCGCAGATAAGCGCGAATATCGCTTATGTTGCAAATATTTTGGCCAATCGCGTTCAAAACCCGTGCAGGCCCAAGCGGGCGGCCGCGGCCGAGGAACGACGCATCCAAAAGCCCGGCTTCGGTTGTGACGGCCCGGTGAAACCGTCGCATACGTGCAATAAGGTTATTGGTCATGGGTTCGCTTTCTGCAGTTGGAATATTACCTGACTTTTGTCAGATAACCGCGAGAATGGCAATCGTTATGCTGCGGCTCGCTGACAAAAAGCGCCGCCGAATTTCGTGCTTTTGGGAGCTTTGAGAAGCCCATCAATCAAGCGTATTTCGCTCAACTTCCAGTGTCAGAACAGGTTCAGTTGCGATCAGGTTAACCGACCCGACGTCTTTGATCATAGCGGCAGAAATTGACCATTTATGCAGGGGATTAGCCCCAATCGAGCCTCACCGCGCCCGCAGCACCCTGACGGTTATGACACACTATTCAGAAACCGCGCGGGCCAGAATCTGTTCGGTTTTGTGCCGCTGCGCGCCGACTACCTGCCATCATTATTGTCCATTGCCGCTTACCGGACACGGCGATGCGCAGCCTATAAGAACGCCAGCCAACAGCTCAATCATCATTGAAATCTCCGAAGCTTTACAGCCGCCGAAGCGCAGCAAAACGGCTTTGAGATTTTCGACTGGGTTTGTTATCGGCGCGCCCGCAGCGCCAAGGCCAATGCCGAGCGGCACGTCGTGGCCGTTTCTGGCAGCAATCTGAATATCACCCAAAGCTCTGGCTAATGTGGCCATGTCAAAAACCACTGACGGTTTGTTGGGTCTTGGCCAAGAAAACGCCAGAAGGTTTGTGCCAAACGGCGCTTTTGTCGCTCCGGCAGATGCGACGGTCGGCATATAGGTGGTGCAGGTAAAGCCGCTCAGCCGCCATAACGGTTATTGCCGTAGCATGCGCAGTGCAAAAATTTACGCCGGCAGATTGCAGAGCGACAGAGCTCAGATCATATTTTTTGCGGGTGACAGAATGACGGTCATGAGCTTGGGCATGGGCATGGGTCCGATTGAAAGAGCGGCATTTTAGACGCAAAGCCGCGCCGGGCCGAGATCGGCGATGCTAATGCCGCAAGCCAAGAAATCTGCCGGTAATTGCGTGTCAAAACACAGCGCGGCGACGGCCTTTGCCAAGGCGGGGGCCATCATGATGCCGTAGCCGCCCTGCCCAGAATGCCAGACAAAATTTGCCAGTTCAGGATCATGGCCAACAACCGGGTTTTCGTCAGAAGCAAATGTGCGCAAACCGGCCCAGCTATGCTCTATGCGGCGCACTGGGATCAGGGTTTCGCGCATGATCCAGTCGGCCAAAACGGCGACATCCATCTCGTCGGGCTGCACATCTTGCGGGTCGGTCGGGGTCGCATCGCCAGGAGAGGCCATGAATTTACCCGCCTCGGGTTTGATATAGGCATCGCTGGCGGCGAAATCGACACAGGGGAAGCGCGCCACATCCATACCGGCTATCGCGTCGATAATGATCACCGTGCGGCGTTTGGCTACCAGCCCAATGGGGGCCGCCCCGGCCATGGCGCCGATCTGCTCTGCCCAGGCCCCTGCGGCGTTGATGATGGTTTTGCCAGTAAATGTGCGCGCACCGGCGGTCACTTGCCAGCCTGCCCCAGTGCTGTGCAGCTTTGTGACAAGGGCGCTGGCTTCAATTGCGCCGCCTCGGTTTTTGAAACCCTTGATATAGGAGAGCAGCATGGCTGCTACGTTGATATCATTGACATCTGCCTCATAAACCGCGCGGGCGACACGGTCAGGCCGTAGAAATGGCGCACGGGCCAGCGCCTCGGAGACCGGCAATTCTATCACCGGGTCGCGGCTGGTGGAGGCGGCCAAAACCGGGTCGAGCAGCGCTTCTTGGCCCGGCGGCGCCACGGCTAGCGCGCCGCGTGGTGACAGGAATGGCTGGTCGGTAAACCCGTCTGGTGGGGCTTTGAAAAACGGCTCGCTGAGCGCGTTGATACGGCGCACCAAAGCTGTGCCATAATTGCGGGTGAACAGGGCCGCTGAGCGCCCGGTGCTGTGATAACCGGGCTGCGATTCCGCCTCTAGCAGCAGCACTTTGCTCTCAACCGCCAGCTCATAAGCCGCTGATGCACCGGCCATGCCCGCCCCAATCACGATGAAATCATAGACCATGGGGCATTGCCTTTTTGGGTTTGGTTGCCATGTGCGGCGGGTTCAAGCACAAGGCGCTTAAACGACCGATACTGCAAGTTAAATAAAATAGATTGACTCGCTGAAAGCTTTATTACTTACTTTGATGAAGCATCCGTGGGAGGGAACGTGTCAAAATCATTACGCCAACGGCTTTCAGACTCCAGCACATCCACCTCAAAGGCGGACCGCACGTTGGCTATTTACATGCTGGCTGAGATGGCAACTCTGCCCTTTGAAACTGCGGCTAGTCTGGCCGAAAAGGTCTCTATTAGCGAGCCAACGGTTGGTCGGTTTTGCCGCACAATCGGCTACCAGAATTTTAAGGATCTCAAAGCGCATCTGCGCCAAGATATGGGCGACCAGCCTTGGCTGATCGGCGACCGGCTGCGCGACTTGCAGCTGCGTCATCATGCCGGTGAAGACCAGTTGGTGCGCGGGCTTGAGCTGGAAATGGCGGCTTTGGTCGCGGTTTACGAGATTGCACATTCGCCGACTTGGGCCACGGTAGTGCGCCGCTTGGCCACGGCCAAGGCGGTGTTTGCCATTGGTTTTCAAACTGAGCGCGGCATGGCGCAGATATTTATTAACCAGCTGCAATATTTGCGCGACGGGGTTGAGCTGCTTGATCTTGCTGGCGGCAACTTTGCCCAAGTGCTGGTACGAGACGACCCCGACGCGGCCTTGGTGATTTTTGAAGCCCGACGCTACTCAAAGCTGGCTTTTGATCTGGCCACACAGGCCAAGGCCGCGGGCATTCCTGTCACCCTGATCACCGACCCATATTGTGACTGGGCGCATGATGTGGCCACCGAGGTCTTTGTCGTGCCGACCGAGTTTAACCTGTTTTGGGAATCGACAGCGCAGATGGCCAGCTTGGCCAACTTGCTGGTGAACGGCGTGTTCATGGAGCTTGGCTCTGGGGTTGAGGAGCGCATGAACAAGATTGCCGACCTTTACGGCAGCTTTACCGGCCATGTTGGCAACAGCTCTGCCAGCATAATCAAACCGAAAAAACCCAGAAAATCTAAGACCTAGGGTCAGGACTCATAACCAGAATAACACGATAGAAGCCAGAATAATGGCTGA
>JAESRD010000404.1 GCA_016764835.1 Paracoccaceae bacterium
ACCGATGGTGCCGATGTTTACGTGCGGCTTCGTCCGCTCAAACTTTGCCTTCGCCATGGGATGGCTCCTTATTTGTATGCGCGGCCACAAAAAGGACCGCCGAATGGGGTTGGGTAAGGCGGGGTGCTATGCCCCCGCCGCACCGATTATGCGTATTTCTTTTGGATCTCTTCGCTGATGGCTTGCGGCACTGGATCATAATGATCGAACTGCATCGAGAAGTTGGCCCGGCCCGAAGACATGGAGCGCAACGTGTTGATGTAGCCGAACATATTAGCCAGCGGCACAAAAGCGTCGATGACAATCGCGTTGCCGCGTGTGTCTTGACCCTGCACCTGACCGCGCCGCGAAGTCAGATCGCCGATGATGCCGCCGGTATAATCTTCCGGGGTCACAACTTCGACCTTCATAATTGGCTCAAGCATCTTGGCGCCAGCCATGCGCATGCCTTCACGCATGCACATACGGCCTGCGATTTCAAAGGCCAGAACGCTGGAGTCCACATCGTGGAACTTACCATCGATCAGGGTCACTTTGAAGTCGATGACCGGGAAGCCAGCCAGAGGGCCGCTATCCATAACAGACAGAATGCCTTTTTCCACACCCGGGATATAATCCTTAGGGATGGTGCCGCCAACGATCTTGCTCTCGAATGAGAACCCTTCACCGGGCTCGGTCGGGGTGATGACCATTTTCACTTCAGCAAACTGACCGGAGCCACCCGATTGTTTCTTATGCGTGTAGCTATGCTCAACTTCGTGGCTGATTGTTTCGCGATAAGCAACTTGTGGTGCGCCGATATTCGCTTCAACCTTAAACTCACGCTTAAGACGGTCGACGAGGATATCGAGGTGCAGCTCGCCCATGCCTTTCATGATTGTCTGACCAGATTCTTGGTCAGTCTCAATCCGGAAGGATGGATCTTCGGCAGCCAGACGGGCAAGGCCCGCGCTCATCTTCTCTTGGTCAGCCTTGGTCTTTGGCTCAACCGCGATTTCGATAACCGGGTCCGGGAAGGTCATTGTTTCAAGAACAACCGGCTCGGCAACGGAACACAGCGTGTCACCCGTGGTTGTGTCTTTCAGACCTGCCAGCGCGATAATGTCACCCGCAAATGCTTCGGTGATCTCATCTTGCTTGTTCGAGTGCATCATGACCATCCGGCCGATACGCTCTTTGCGACCTTTGGTCGAGTTCAGCAGCGTGTCGCCTTTGGCGATATGACCGGAATAGACGCGCGTGAAAGTCAGCGTGCCCATATAGGGGTCATTCATGATTTTGAACGCGAGGCCAGAGAACGGCATGTCATCATCGGCACGCCGAGGAATGTTGCGCTCTTCTTCTTCGTCGCCTGGCTCAAAGCCCATGTAGTCAACAACGTCCAGCGGGCTGGGCAAGAAGTCGATCACAGCGTTAAGCAGCGGCTGAATACCTTTGTTCTTAAAGGCGGAACCGGCAAGGATTGGAACGAAAGCCATAGCGATCGTGCCTTTGCGAATCAGCTGACGCAGCAGCTCAACGCTTGGCTCGGTGCCATCGAGATAGGCTTCCATCGCATCGTCGTCCATGTCGACGGCGAGTTCGATCATCTCACCGCGCATCTCAGTGGCTTTTTCGAGCAGTTCAGCGCGAATTGGGCGAATTTCCCAAGTGGAACCGAGGTCTTCACCGACCCAAACCCACTCTTCCATGGTGATCAGATCAATGATGCCCTCAAGCTCTGTTTCAGCGCCAATTGGCATCTGAACAGGGCAAGGAACGCCGCCGACGCGGGTCCGGATCATTTCAACACAATTGGCGAAATCAGCGCCGGTTTTGTCCATCTTATTGACGAACACAATCCGCGGAACCTTATACCGGTCAGCTTGGCGCCAAACGGTTTCGGTCTGCGGCTCAACACCGGCATTGGCGTCGAGCAAAGCGATCGCGCCATCAAGAACCGCCAGCGAACGCTCAACTTCAATCGTGAAGTCTACGTGGCCGGGCGTGTCAATGATGTTCATCCGGTGCTTATCTGTTTCCAGATCAGTGCCGTTTGTTGTGCGTTCCCAGAATGTAGTCGTCGCAGCGGAGGTAATGGTAATGCCCCGCTCCTGCTCCTGCTCCATCCAGTCCATGGTGGCAGCGCCATCATGAACTTCGCCAATGTTGTGGGACTTACCTGTATAATACAGAATCCGCTCGGTGCAGGTAGTTTTACCAGCATCGATATGCGCCATGATACCGAAGTTACGGTAGCGCTCTAGGGGATATTCGCGTGCCAATGGTCTAATCCTTTAGCCCGATGTTACCAACGATAATGGCTGAACGCTTTGTTCGCGTCGGCCATCTTGTGTGTGTCTTCACGCTTCTTAACAGCAGAACCACGTCCGTTGGACGCGTCAGCAAGCTCGCCTGCAAGGCGCTCTTCCATGGTGTTTTCGTTGCGCTTTTTGCTGGCTTCGATCAACCAGCGGATTGCCAATGCTTCACGACGCTCAGGGCGCACTTCAACAGGCACCTGATAGGTCGCACCACCAACACGGCGGGAACGCACTTCTAGGCTGGGCTTGATATTCTCAAGCGCCTCGTGAAACACTTCAACCGGTTCTTTTTTCAGGCGGTCCTGAACCCGGTCAAAAGCATTATAAACGATCTTCTCTGCGACCGATTTTTTACCATCGACCATCAGATTGTTCATGAACTTAGAGACAATCTTGTCGCCAAATTTGGCATCGGGCAAGATCTCTCGTTTTTCGGCGGCGTGACGACGCGACATATTCGGTATTCCTTACTTAGGACGCTTAGCGCCGTATTTAGAGCGACGCTGCTTACGGTCTTTGACGCCTTGTGTGTCAAGTACACCGCGCAGGATGTGATAGCGAACGCCGGGAAGGTCTTTTACGCGACCGCCACGGATCAGAACAACAGAGTGTTCCTGCAAGTTGTGGCTTTCACCAGGAATATACGAAATGACCTCAAAGCCATTGGTCAGGCGCACTTTTGCGACCTTCCGCATGGCCGAGTTCGGCTTCTTAGGGGTCGTTGTATAAACGCGTGTACAAACACCACGTTTTTGAGGGCAGCCTTCCAGATGCTGCGACTTCGACCGTGTAACTTTGGGCTTCCGCGGTTTGCGGATAAGCTGCTGGATCGTTGGCATTGGGCTTTGTTCCCCGTTTCTTGCACATTTGCGGCCCAACTGGCCCGCTATTTCGTTCGGTTTATGCCCTCTGCGGCATATATTGCACATTACGCGCAACGCAAAACACCCGCAGGCATTCCCATATAGGGAACGGTGCGGCCGGGCCTCAGAGGATCGGGGCAAAAAGAGCCCGGATCGTGACCACTACATCTCAGTTAGGTGGAGGTTAAGCAAAAGCTATCGCCCCAAGTGGTCGCCGTATATGGGGAGTCGCTGGGGCTGTCAACAGGCCCAATCAGCATGGTTAGCAGGGCTTTCGCGGGGAGGGCACTAAACCGATTCGGCAAGGGCCCGGTCGGCACTTTGTCTCCAATTCCAAAACAATGCCGGGCAAAGGCCAAAATTGTCTGCGCAGAACTGCCCCAATTAACCATTATTTAGCGAAGTTTGTCCAAAATGTGAATCAACTCTGGCCAAACTATGGCAATTCCGGGCAAAACAGTAACCGTAAGAATTGTATTAGTGCCTGGCGGTGGGGATGTAACCGTTAAGCCCAGATGGTTTGAATGGAGTAACTATGAACCGTATTACTAAAGGCCTGATTGTTGGCCTGCCAGTCGCAATCACCACTGCCATTGCTGCTGTACCTGTTGCTGCCCAGCAGGCATCATGTAGCATGTGGTCTTGGTGGAGTTGCCCACCAACAGTTTCACCATGGCCTGATACAGGGTATGGCGGCGGTGCTTCCAGCGTTCCTGAGATTGACGCTTCCACAAGCCTTTTGGCAGTTGCCGCATTGCTGGCCGTTGTCGTCTTTGTTTGGGACCGGAACCGCCGTCGCGCGAGCTGAGCCCTGAACGACCAAGAATAGCGCAAGGCGGTGTCAGCAATGGTGCCGCCTTTTGCTATGGTGAACGGCTGCGTCAGATAAGGCTAAAGTCACCCGCGGCCAACGCCCATATGCCAATGGTCAGGTTTGCGGCCATATGCGCCTGCACCGCGTGCCAGACCTTGCCTCGGCGCAGATAGAGCAGCGCAAAGATCAGCCCGGCCAAGGCGGCGGCCAGCCAGCGGCCATGCAATGCAGCAAACAATACGGTAGAGAATACGACGGCAAAAAGCCGCAGCGCAGTGGCGTGCCAAGTGGGCGCGCGGTTTTGCCCGGCTTGATCAATGCGTGCGAGGATAAAGCCGCGAAAGAACAGCTCTTCGATCAGGGGCACGATGAATGAAGTGCCGATCAGCCGGCAAAATACCCAAAAAATAAAGCCAGCCGCGCTCATGCCTGACAAAGCCCCGGCCAGCGCCATACCAGCGTCGGACGGGCCGCGGGCCATATAGGCCCAAGCCAGCCCGATGAGCAGGCCCGCGCTAAGGGAGAGCGGGTCTACGCCGCGGATCATCTGCCAGTATTGGCGGCGAAACGGCCACAACACCGCCAGCATGAGCGCCATGCGAAAAGGGTAGCCTATGTCTGGATGTGGCCAGAAGGCAGAGGCGATCATGCCACTGGCCATGAAAACGGCGAAGGGCAGGATAAGGGCTGCCGAGGGATCGTCGCGCAGCTTTGGCAGGCTATGGGCGGCGCGTTTTGTGCGGTGTAGCCATGGCAAGGTTTGGATGACCCAGATGATTGCCAGCGCGATAAGACAAAAGAACAGCCATCCGGCATGGCTATGAAAGCCGTTTATCGCCAACTCGGGCGAGATCCGCGCACCGATTAGCACCAACATAGTAATGCGAATGATATTGAGTACCCAGCTGGCAAAGATCGCCAGCGGCATGACCACCAGGAAGAATCGCCCCGGCCGAATATCGCGCCAAAACAACCCGGCATAGAGGCTGCCAAATATGGCAATAAGTGCTGCCCCTTCGATGCCGGAACATTGGCTGGCAATGCGCACTGAGAAGCCATCGAGCCCAACGATCGCTTGGGGGATGTCGAGAAAGGCGGTTTGGTCGATTTGAAACAGCAGGCCAGTGACCCCAAACAGCGTCAGCCCGGTCAGCGCTTGGATATCCCAAAGCGGTTGGCTGAGTTGGACGATATCGGGCACCAGTGCCGCACCGAGCAATATGGCGAAACCTGCCGGGCCGAGGGTGCGGGCAGCTTTGCGCCAGCCTGCCGGGCCAGTCAGCCAGAGGGCGAGGCCAGTGAGAGTTAGCGCCGTGCCGAGCAGCCAGAGGGCAGAGACTTGGCCAAAAGAGGCGGCAAGGGCGGGGCCGGGATACAGCAGCAGCGGCAAGAACATGATCGCCACGCCAATGAAATGCACAGCCAGCCAGCGGGTTTGGCCGCCTGATAAAGCCGTCATGACAATGTGCCGGGCATTGGGCCGCGCCCATGCCAGCAGCCCGGCAATGGCCATAACCACCAAGGCCCGTGCGACCATGCTCCGCAGCAAACGGCAGGCGCCGTAAGCGCCGGTCGCGGTACATTCGATATCGGCCATGAACTGGTAAGCCAGCGCCAAGGCAGCCAGCTCAACAAGGATAAGGAGTGCCAATAGACCAAAGCGCGACGCCGAGAAGGCTGGCATATGTGGGCCGGGATCGGATTGCACTATTCTATCGCTCATTACGTTTCTACCGCTCATTACATTTTTATCATGCAAGAAAGGGTCGAAGTTAGGGCAAATTGGCGGGCAAATTAGGCCGTGCCATATTGCGCGCTATTGCGATGATTTTCGAAGCTTGTTTTCTCTCATAAACGTGTAGAGCCCCGTCGTCACAACCAAAGCGGCCCCAACAAGCGCCCACCCTTCGGGGAATGTACCAAACATTACCGCGCCAAGCAGCATGGCCACGATCAAACTTGAATAACGAAACGGTGAGACAAAGCTGATCTCGCCGACGCGCATTGCCGCCACAGAGAAAATGTAGCCGCCAATGATTAACAATGATGCCGCGAATAACAGTGCCCATTGACGCGGCTCAACCGTGGCCCAGTTTTCACTCAGCGCACCAAACCCGGCAGCGACGGTCACGCCAAAGGCGGTGAGCAATGCGACGAGGACCGAGGGCAGCTCGGCCGATATGCGACGGGCGATAAGGTCACGCGCGGTGACAAAGCCGACCAAAGCGACGGCATAGTAGGAATAGGTGTTAAAATTGCCAGAGCCGGGCTGGATGATCATGAGAATGCCGATGAAACCAATGCAGATTGCGGCCAGCCTGCGCCAGCCAACGGCCTCGCCCAGAAACAGCGCCCCGGCCAGCGTGACTGTCAGCGGCAGGCTTTGCAGGATCGCCGAGAGGTTGGCGATTTCCATATGGAACAGCGAGGTGATGAACAGCCAAGCGGCGATTGCCTCGCAGGCTGTGCGGGCGACGATCAGCCGCCAATCTTTGCCGGCGATCTTTTGACGCCAATAGCCGCCGTGCCAGACGAGGATAGCCAGCCACAAAGTGGTGAGGGTTCCACGCAGAACCAGCGCTTGGAACGGGCCAATATCGCCGCCCAACGCTTTCATAAAAGCGTCATTCACCGTGAAGGTAACCATGGCGCCGATCATGAAAAGCGCGCCGCGGATGTTGTCAGATATTGTGGCCATAACCTGCCGTAGCAGCGCAATCTTATAGACGCCAGCCCCAGCCTTATGCCAAATGACTGCGCATGAATGTGAATGACGAAAAATTCCTTGTGACGGCGGCTGTACGCAACGAGGGCGCGTTCCTTTTGGAATGGGTTACGTGGTACAGGCTGCTCGGTTTTGAGATCTTGATCAGCTATAATGATTGCACCGATGATACGGCGCATTTGCTCGGCGCGCTGCAAGAGGCCGGTTGGCTGACATGTTTTGAGCATTTCCCAGCGCCGGATGAGCCGCCCAAAGCATCGGCCATGCGCCAGACACGGCCGCGGCCCGAGCTAAAACGCGCCGATTGGATCCTTGTTTGCGACATTGATGAGCTGCTGGTGCTGCATAAAGGCGGCATGATCGGCGGCTTTATGGACGAGATTGGCCGCGACTTTATGGGCGTGGCGTTTCACTGGAAATGTTTTGGCATTGGCGGCTGGAAACGCTATCAGCCGGGGCTGACGCACCGGATGTTTCGCCGGGCTGGCCCGTCTGAGATGACGCCAAATATCATGGTTAAAACCATGTTTCGACAGCCACACAAGTTTGCCCGGCTGGGAGACCATGCGCCGGTCAGCCCCCTGCCCGGCTGTGGTGATGAGTTCAGCCATCTTATTGTTGATAGCACCGGCGAAGGGCGTCATTCGGCGGGCGTTGGCCGACAATATAGTGGTACAGCTGGACGCATAGAAAATTGCCAAATCGGTGTTTTTTTAAGTTATGCGGGCCCCAGAGGCCATGCCCTGATCGACCGCCGTCTCTACTTGCCCAAAGACTGGGCAGAAGACAAGAG
>JAESRD010000405.1 GCA_016764835.1 Paracoccaceae bacterium
CGCATATCTGTTGTATTATCGCGTATTGGCGCAGGCCGGCAGCGGCAATCTGATGCTGGTCACCTTGTTGATCCCGCCGGTTGCGATTGTGCTGGGCGCGCTGGTGTTGGACGAAGCCCTGAAACCCCAGGCCTTTGCAGGATTTGCCCTGTTGGCGGTTGGCTTGCTGATCCTGAACGGAAACGGGACCAGACGCCGCAATTGACCCCGCCTGCCCGGCTGAGTAGCAAGAGGGTGAACAAAGGGGCGGGACATGCTTTATTCATCAGCCAAAGACTGGCGCGAAGCGACACATAAAAGAGTGTTGTTCTTTGGCATGTCCGGTCTTGGGAAAACCCACGTCAGCAACATGCTTCGCGCTGATGGGGACTGGTTTCACTACTCGATCGATTACCGCATCGGCATCCGCTATATGGGGGAATACATCGCAGACAACGCCAAAGTCGAAGCGATGAAAGTGCCGTTCCTGCGCGATCTTTTACTGTCCGATTCGATCTATATCGGATCAAACCTGACATTCGACAACCTTGCCCCGGTTGCGGCCTATCTTGGCAAACCCGGCAATCCGGCCAAAGGCGGCATGGACATGGCGCAGTACCAAAACCGTCAAAACGAGTTTCGTCATGCCGAAGTTTCTGCACTGCATGATACCGGCAATTTCATAGACCGGGCGCAGTCACTTTATGGCTATCAGAACTTCATCTGTGACACTGGTGGCTCCATTTGCGAATGGGTCGATGGCGATGATGCCGATGACCCGATCCTCACAGAACTTGCTGCCAAAACGCTGATGGTTTGGATCAAAGGCTCCGAGGCGCATACGGAAGAATTGATCAAACGCTTTGATGCAGCCCCCAAGCCGATGGCGTACCAGCCCGAATTTTTGCTGGCCTGTTGGAACGAATATCTAAGCGAAAACAACTGCCAAGAGAGCGATGTCGATCCCGATACATTCATCCGTTGGTCTTATGGCCGCGCCTTGCACCACCGCCAACCGCTTTACGAAGCAATGGCCAAATGGGGTATCACCGTCTCAGCCGAAGATGTCGCCGCCGTGCGCTCGCCCGCCGATTTTGACATGATGATCGGCCGCGCCATCGACCAACAAACCTGAAACCCAAACATAACCCAATAAAGGCCGAAACCATGCCCATTAGATTGCCCGAAAACCTGCCCGCCTATTCCGTGCTCACGGATGAGGGCGTGATGGTGATGTCGGATGATCGGGCGATGCGGCAAGACATCCGGCCCCTGCGCATTGGCCTGCTCAATCTGATGCCCAAAAAGATCCAAACTGAAACCCAGTTTGCCCAGCTTATCGGCGCCACGCCGCTACAGATTGAGCTGAGCTTGATCAAAATGACCGACCATCAAGCCAAGAACACGACAGCCGCGCATATGGACGAATTCTACCGTCCGTTCTCAGACGTGCTGGCCAGTGGTGATAAGTTTGACGGGCTGGTGATCACCGGCGCGCCCATTGAACATCTACCGTTTGAAGAGGTCAGCTATTGGGCTGAGTTGCAGCAGCTGATGGACTGGACCCAGACCCATGTCCACTCGACCATGGGCGTCTGCTGGGGCGGCATGGCCATGATCAATCATTTTCATAACGTGCCAAAGTCTATGCTTGAGCAGAAGTGTTTTGGTTGTTTTCGTCACCAAAATTGCGCGCCGGAATCGCCGTATTTACGCGGGTTTTCAGATGATTGCGTGATCCCTGTCAGCCGCTGGACCGAAGTGACCAAGCAAGATATTGACGCGCATTCTGACCTCAAAATCTTGCTAGGCTCTAACGAATCCGGCCCCTGTCTGGTTGAGGATGCCGCACATCGGGCGCTCTATATCTTCAACCATCTTGAATATGATAGCGGCACGCTAAAAGACGAGTATGACCGCGACATTGCCAGTGGCACCCCGATCAATGTGCCAAACAATTATTACCCCAATGATGACCCAAGCCGCGCGCCTACCAACCGGTGGCGCAGCCACGCGCATTTGCTCTATGGCAACTGGATCAATGAGATTTATCAAACAACATGTTTTGATAGGGCAATGATCGGTGATTAGTGCATTATTGCGCTGAGAGGGCCGCGCCCCCATATTGGTAATACAAAGCGGGAGTTAACACATGGATTTGCCATTCGACGGCGCGATCTCAGCATTTTACGATGATGACGCGCCAAAGGCTGTGCGCAAAATGCTGGAAGTCGCGCGCAAGAAACAGGTGACCAACCCTGATTTTCCCTATGCCAAGGAATGGGACAAGAAGGAATATGAGGCGCAGATGGCCGCTTTGCAGATGCAGCTTGTGCGGCTACAAGCCTCGGCGCGCGAAAATGGCGACCGCATTGCTATTGTCTTTGAGGGCCGTGATGCGGCAGGCAAAGGCGGCACGATTAAGCGCTTTACTGAGAACCTGAACCCGCGCAATGCCCGCGTTGTTGCCCTGTCAAAGCCGACTGAAACCGAAGCGACGCAGTGGTATTTTCAACGCTATATCAGTCACTTGCCCGCGGCTGGCGAGATCGTGCTGTTTGACCGCTCATGGTATAATCGCGGCGTGGTTGAGCCTGTTTTTGGCTTTTGTGACGCAGCGCAAAACGCCGCTTGGCATAATCAAGTTGGTCCGTTTGAAAAGCTACTGGCTGATGAGGGCATTAAACTGTTCAAGATTTGGCTCACTGTCGGCCAAGCCACACAGCTGTCGCGGTTTCTTGACCGTGAGAAAGACCCACTCAAACAGTGGAAACTCAGCTGGATCGATGTTGAGGGCCTCAAGAAATGGGACGCCTATACAGCGGCAATTGGCGATATGCTCAACCGCACCCATAGCAATATTGCGCCGTGGACGATTGTACGCTCTGACGATAAACGTCGGGCACGGGTCAATGTGATCCGCTCTATCCTGTCGCAGCTCGATTATGATGGCAAAGATGCCAAACTGCTCGGCGAGGTTGATACGAAAATTGTCGGTGGTCCCGACCTTTGGAATGGTGCCTGACATTGGCTAAACGCGGATATCATCACGGTAATCTCAAAGCGGCTTTGGTCGAGGCTTGTCTGTCTCTGATTGAGAAGAAAGGCCCAACCGGCTTTACTCTGTCCGAGGCCGCGCGCGAGGCGGGGGTCACCCCAGCCGCCGTTTACCGCCACTTTGATGGCCGCGAAGAGCTGATCGCCGAAGCCGCCCGCCTTGGCTATGAGATCTTTGGTGATCTGATGGAATATGCCTATAATAAAGGCCAGCCCTCAGCGCTTTCAGCGTTTGAAAGCACGGGCCGCGCCTATTTGGCCTTTGCCCGCAAATATCCCGGCCATTATGTGGCGATGTTTGAGAGTGGTATCTCGATACAGCGCACGCCAGAGCTAAACGCCGCCGCCACCCGCGCCATGGGCGTGTTCCAAAAGGCAGCGACCGACCTGTCAGAGCATATCCCGGCTGACCGCCGCCCGCCGCCGCAGATGTTCTCGGCTCATATTTGGGCGCTGAGCCACGGTGTGGTGGAGCTGTTTGCGCGTGGCTCGCCCGGCACCAAGTCACCGTTTCCGCCCGAGCAGCTGCTGGAGACTGGCATTGGCGTTTACCTGCGCGGTTTGGGACTTATCCCACAAGACGACTAGTCGCTGAGCACCACCAATGAGCGCGCGTCCCTGATCACCTGGGTGCGGTTGCCGACATCGAGCACCGGCCTACCGATCATGTTCTTCATCGATAGGGTCAGCGGCGCCTCAATCCCATCAATCCGCACGTCATAATATGTCATATCGCCGTAATAGACGACCTCATCAATGGTCGCTTGGGCCACCCGGCCGCGCGGGGCCTCGCCATCAAACAAGATGCCAAGCGTCTCGGGACGGATACCGATATCAGCCCGTCCGCTGCGCGCCCCGCCGGGGGCTTGATCTGCGGCAATGGCCACCCGGCCAAGCCCGGCTATCTCGACCTCGATTTGGTTGTTCTCGACATAGACTTGACCATTGAGCACATTCATTTTGCCAATGAACTCGGCCACGCGCCGCGAAGACGGACGACGGTAGAGTGTTTCAGGGTCGGCCAGCTGGCCGATCTCGCCCTCAAACATTACCGCAATCCGGTCAGACATCACCAGCGCCTCTTCTTGGTCATGGGTGACCAGAACAAAGGTGATGCCGACTTGGCGTTGCAGCCGGATCAGCTCAACCTGCATCTGTTCGCGCATCTTTTTGTCCAGCGCTGAGAGCGGCTCATCGAGCAACAGCACCCTGGGCTTGAGGATCAGCGCGCGGGCCAAAGCCACGCGTTGGCGTTGGCCACCTGATAGCGCATGGGCGGCGCGGTTGCCAAAGTCTTGAAGCCCGACCATGGCCAATGCTTCCTCGGTCGCATCTTGCTTTTGGGTCTTGCTGCGCGGGTCGCGGCGCAGACCAAAGCCGACGTTTTCGGCCACGCTCAAATGCGGAAAAATCGCATAGGATTGGAACACCATATTGGTCGGCCGGTTATTGGCCGCCACCCCGGCCGTGTCTTTGCCGCCGATCATCATTACCCCCGATGACAGCCCCTCAAACCCGGCAATGGCGCGCAACAACGTGGTCTTGCCGCAGCCCGATGGGCCCAGAAGCGAGAAGAACTCGCCCTCCTCGATATCGAGTGAGATGTCGCGCAGCGCATGATAATCGCCGTAATATTTATTGATATTTTTCAGGCTGATAAGGGCTGTCATAGAAAGCCTCCTGTGTCTTTGAGGCCAGCTCGGGCAACACCGCGGCGGCGAAAATATTCGGCGATTGAGAGCAGCAGGATCGACAGACCGACAAGCAATGTGCCCAAAGCCATGACCACAGGCAGCTGCGACGGAAAACGCAACAGCCCCCAAATATAAACCGGCATGGTTGGGTTTGATCCGGTGAGAAAAAACGCGATGATGAATTCATCGAGGCTGATGGTGAAGGCGATCAGCATCGATGAGATAATGCCGGGCGCGACCAGCGGCAAAGTGATAAGCCGAAACGCTGACCAGCGGGTCTCGCCAAGATCCATGGCGGCTTCTTCCATGGCCGGGTCAAGATTTGAGAAAGCGCCATTGAGAATGGCCACGCAAAACGGCGTGCAGATCAGCACATGCGCGGCGATCACCGTCCAGTTCGACAGGCTGACTTCAAGCACTTGGCGCAGCATGACCAGCAGTGACACGGCGACGATGATCTCGGGCAGCACCAACGGCAACATGATGAAACCAATGATGGCGCCCTTGCCGCGAAACTTGCCGCCAACCCCGGCCCGTGCCGTGCAGATGCCCAGAAGTGTCGATAAAACCGCCGTCAGCACCGCAATATAGAGCGAGTTGCCGACCGCATCATGCAGCGCACTTTTGCCAGCCAAAGCCACGAACCATTCGGTGGTGAAGCTTTGCAGCGGAAAGGCGATGATTGTGCCGCTGTTGAAGGCAAAAATCGGCAACAGCACGATCGGGGCGTAGAGGAAAATAAGATAGGCGATCGCATAAGCGCGCAGGCCAAAACCCTTCATGATCTGCTCCTCAGCCAGCGGCGGTTGAGGAAGATAAACACCAGTGCAATAGCAGTAACACAGCCCATGGCGATCAGCGCTAAGGCGGCGCCCATTGGCGCGTTGTTAAGCTGCAAAAACTGGGTTTGGATCATATTGGCGATCAGCTTGCCGCCTGCCCCGCCCATCAGCTCTGGCGTCACATAGTCGCCGATTGTCGGGATGAACACGATCAGCACAGCGGCGACGAGGCCGGGCATCGACAATGGCAAGGTCACGCGCAAAAATGCGGTAAACTTGCTTTCGCCAAGGTCAAGCGCCGCCTCTATCAGCGAGCGGTCGATCTTCTCTAGGGCCACGAAGATTGGCAGGATGGCGAAGGGGGCAAAGGCATGGGCCAGCGTGATGATGACGGCGTTGATATTATAGAGAATAAAGGTCAGCGGCTCGTCAATAACGCCGAGGCCCAACAGGCCGGAATTGACCACGCCATTATAGCCCAAGATCACTTTCCACAGGAAAACCCGGATCAGATAGCTGGTCCAAAACGGGATGGTGATGAGAAACAGCCAGAGAGATTTATTGGCCGGGGCGACCCTGAAGGACAGGAAATATGCAATTGGATAGGCCAGCAGAACTGTGACCAGCGTGACCATGCCCGAGACATAGATCGAGCGTTTGAGCAGCGCCCAGTAGATCGGCTTTTCGGCGAATTCACGGTAATTATCTAGGGTGAAGGTGGTGTCGATGGTGATGAAATCTTGGGTCCAAAAACTGAACAGAAAGATCGCCGACAGCGGCACCGCCAACAGCAGGATTGTATAGGCAAGCGGTGCCGCGACCAGCAACATGCCGCGCCCTTCTTGCGAATTCCAAAACCTGTTTTGCGCCATTTCGTTCCACCACCCAAGTAAGGGACATGCTTTGATGTTTGGCGGCAAAAATCAATGTCTAAGTTGAGGGGGCCGCGAAGGTGGGACGCCAACAAAGTTAGCTCTCTAAGCGAAACTTTTCGCGCCATTCTGGCCGTGTTTTTCCCAGCCGCCGCAAGAACGGGCATTGCAGGCGCACCTCATGCGGCGCATCTTCCAGCGCCGTCAGAACCTCGGCACCAAAGCGTGCGCCGGTGCCGGTACCGCGCAGGCTCGGGTCGACCTCAATATGTGTCAGCATCATTTGCCCGTCTTGCCAAACGTAGCTGACAAGAGCATCGGCCTGGGCCATATGGCGCAGATAAGCCTGGTCCAGCTTGTTATGGATCAACCCAAGATCATAGAGACCGGCGCGGGCCAGTTCGATGTCCAGCTCATCAAACGTTGGATTGCGCAACGTTTTACCAGCGATTTCAATCACTGGCATTGACGGATCAGAACCCGTTTCAGCAAAAATAAATTCGACGTTGCGGGCGTTAAGCGCATCAACATAAGCTTGGGTTTCACTGCTTTGTGCCGTGCCATTAAGCATAACTTGCGCACTCATACTGCCACCTGCTGTGCGGCGGTTGCGGCCGCAAGATGCTCGGTTTTGCAAACCATATTCATAGCGCATTCCTTTTTGCTTAGGCAAAGTGCGGGGCTGGTTGAGTTTGACGCAAGACTTAAGTGCCACAAAACGTGCGGTAGGGGCCAAAATCAACTGGGGCCGGTCCTTCGTATTTTTGCAACCCATCACGGGCGGTAAACGGCTGCGCCAACACATCAAGGAGCTGGTGAATGGGCGCATAATCGCCCTGCTGCTCAGCGGCTTGCAAAGCGTGCTCAACCAAATGATTGCGCGGAATATATAGCGGATTGACCTGGCGCATGTTTGCCACCCGTATCGCCGAGGTTTGGCTGTCGCGTTGCAGCCGGTCCTGCCAAGCCAGTAGCCAGTGCTCAATCGGTGCTTTATCGGCAAAGAGTGCGGTTACCGCCTCCGGCTGGCCAAGCGACGCCTCAGACAGGGTGCGAAACAGCGTTGTAAAATCAACGCCCTGCCCCTGCATCGCCGCATGTAGCGCATTGATCAAATCATCATCGCCGTCCTTGTGGTCCGCCAGCCCAATCTTGGCCCGCATACCGCTTTGCCAGAGACCCGCATAAAGCCCGCTAAAGCCGCCTATCACCTCTGACGCCAACCTGTTGGCGTTTTCACTGTCATCAGGGTCTATCGCCATCAGCAAAGTTTCGGCCAGACGGGCAAGGTTCCATTGGGCCATGATCGGCTGATTGCCATAAGCATAGCGGCCATTTCGGTCTATCGAGCTGAACACGGCTTGCGGGTCATATTGGTCGATGAAGGCGCAGGGCCCGTAATCAATGGTCTCGCCAGAGATGGTCATATTATCGGTGTTCATGACCCCGTGCACGAAACCAACCTGCATCCAGCGGGCCAACAGCGTGGCTTGTCGGATGGCCACATGTGACAGAAAACCGAGATATTTGTCATCTTTGTTGGCAAGATCTGGGTAATGCCGGGCAATGGCATAATCAGCCAGCTGCTGGACCTTGTCCCATTCTTTGCGCGCGGCAAAGAACTGAAATGTGCCGACCCTGATATGGCTGGCCGCGACGCGTGTTAGCACCGCACCGGGCTTGATCCCGTCGCGCATGATATCGTCGCCAGTGGTCACCGCCGCTAGCGCGCGCGTGGTAGGGATGCGCAGCGCATGCATGGCCTCGCCCATCAGATATTCGCGCAAGACCGGGCCGAGCACAGCTTTACCGTCGCCCCCGCGCGAAAACGGCGTGCGGCCAGAGCCTTTGAGCTGAATATCGCGGCGGCGGCCTTTTGTGTCGATCACTTCCCCGAGCAAGGTGGCGCGGCCATCGCCCAGCTGCGGTGAGAAGCCGCCAAACTGGTGGCCAGCATAGGCCTGTGCCAAGGGGGCGGCACCGGCGGGCACACGGCTACCGGCAAAGACCGCGACCGCCGCCGGGCTGGTTAATGCTTCAGGATCCAGCCCCAACTCTGCGGCCAAGCCGGTATTGTACAAAACCAGCTTTGGCGATGGGGCTTTTGCCGCTTGCACTGAGATATAGAAACCGTCGAGGTCGCGTGCATAGCTATTGTCGAAATCGAAGCTCAGTACATGATCAGACATTAGAATTCCTGTGGTGAATATACGATATCTGTCGCGCCGGTTTCGGCCCAATCATTATACGCCACCGTATATTTGCGGCAGGCACAGGCGCAAGGGCGGCAGGTTCGCGTCTCAAAATTAGCGATATCAGCATTGTCACTTTGGCCAATGACAGTAAACCGCAGAAGATCGTCGCTCGGCGATGCTCGCTAAGATGTGAGGTCGCAGCCATCTGTCTCATGGCCCGCAAATTTTCCTGCCTGCGCCGCCGTTCAATATTCGGATTCTAACTGCAAATACAGCTCCAAATTTGCGACCACAGCCTGCGGCGAAAGATCAGGGAGGGTGATTGCTTTCGCCGCGCGGTTTTCGGCCAGCATCATTTGGGGATGCAGGTTAACATTACACGAAATCACCCCCTCCACCAAAGATTACTTAACGGAAAGCAGAGCGTCGAGATCAAATTACCGGGGTAAATGAGCGGCAGTTAGGTGAAAACAACAGGTATCCATATGCGCGCAAAACCAGTTGAGCCTTTGGCAAGTGGCGCAAAGGAAGACCCCGGTGGCAGGCGGAAATCAGCTTTCGAACTCTTTGTCATGAATAAAATAGTCAGGCCATAGCTCACCAAAAACCGCAAGATCCAGCTCCAACTTGTCGAGATGACTGCCCATCGCATCGGCCGCAGCATTGCTGTCGCCAGCCTCCATTGCATCGATAATCGCGCAATGCTCATCAAGGATCATCTCGGTGCGGCCCGTTTGCGGCAGCGTCAGCTGGCGGTAACGGTCAAGCTGTAGCTTCACCTGCCGGATCAGCTCCCAGATGCCATCATAGCCCGCAACAGTGGCGAAATAGGCATGAAATGTTTCATCGGCGCGGTGAAATGCGACCAGATCGCCGGTGGCCGCGGTTTCCTTTTGGTGCTGTAACAAGGCACGAAATTGCAATAGCTGGCTGGCAGTTGCCCGCTCCGTGGCTTTGCGCACATTAACCTGCTCAAGCGCGCGCCGCGCGACGATAGCCTCAACCAGTGCCGATACCGGGATACGGCCAACAAAGGTGCCAGACTTTGGCACGATCTCCACCAGCTTTTCCTTGGCCAATCGCTGTATCGCCTCGCGCACCGGCGTGCGGCTCACACCGTATTCGCTCGACAAGCTCAGCTCAGAGACGGGCGCCCCGGGGCGCAGCTGCATTTGGGCAATGGCGTTGTGCAGTTTCTCGTAAATCAGGTCGGCGCTGGTTTGGCCGCCATTTTGGGCAAACCGGGCTGAGCCAGATGGCGGCTGGCTCGGCGCGCGCCGCCTGCGTTTTGATCGGCCCGCATTTGGTTGCTGCTGGATCATCGCACCCTCACCTGCTCGTATTTTTGTATTGCTAAATGTCAGTCGCGGCCTTTGCTAGGTGGTTTTCAACAAAACTTCCAGCACCGTTAAGGGCAGCGGCTCATTTGCAAAATATCTTGTATACTAGATATATCTAATATACAAGATATACAAATTCAGCCTATGCTGGATTCTAAACCAGACACCCTCAGCCAAATGAGGGGCAAATAGGGAGTTCAAAATGTTTTTGAAGAAATTAAGCATTGTCGCAATGGCCGCAGCCCTGACAGCATCCAGCGCTGTTGTTGCAGTTGCACAAGAAACGCTCAGATGGGCGCATGTTTATGAGGAAGGCTCGGCCTATCACCAAACCGCGCTTTGGGCGGCGCAAGAAATTGCAACCCGCACAGATGGCCGGATTGATATGCAGGTCTTCCCCGCATCATCACTGGGCAAAGAAGTTGAGATCAACGAAGGCCTCGGCATTGGCGCGGTTGACGTGATCTATACCGGCCCAAGCTTTGTTGAGCGCTATTACGGCCCAATCGCGATTTCGGACTATCCGTTCATTATGCGCGGCTATGAGCACTGGCAGAGCTACCGCGAGAGCGAGCTGTTTGCTGAACTGTCTGATGGCTACCGCGATGCTACTGGCCACACAGTTATGGGCCTCGTTTATTACGGCCAGCGCCATGTGACATCTAACTTCCCAATTCTTGAGCCATCCGACATGGAAGGCTTGAAAATTCGGGTACCGAACAGCCCAGTTATGCTGATGTTCCCCAATGCTGTTGGCGCAAACCCAACACCAATGGCATTTTCAGAAGTATATCTGGCGCTGCAACAGGGCGTTGTTGACGCACAAGAGAACCCGCTGCCAACGATCCAGTTCAAGAAGTTCTATGAGGTTCAGTCGAATATTAACCTCACAGGTCACATCCTGAACTCCCTGCTGATCATCACGTCTGATAGTGCCATGGCCCGTCTTGGCGATGATGCTGCCATTGTTGATGAGATCATGAAAGAAGCCGCCGCTCTGGTGTCACAAAGCATCTACGATTCTGAGCAGAGTTTGGTTCAGTGGTTCCGCGACGAGGGCATTACCGTCAACGAGATCGACAAACAGCCGTTCCAAGACGCTGTACGCCCCATGCTGA
Source organism: Paracoccaceae bacterium (assembly GCA_016764835.1). The sequence continues at coordinate 11,038 of JAESRD010000405.1, forward strand.
CAGACCCCGAGCAGGTGCCATATACGATGGAACAGTTTGAACGCCTTCAGGCGCTTTGATCCAGAACCATGGTCAATATTATCAAATCGGGGGCTGGCCAAAGCGAGGCCAGCCCTTCAGATGAAACAGATAACGAGCCA
>JAESRD010000406.1 GCA_016764835.1 Paracoccaceae bacterium
CCTTGAAAAACAGCCCGATGGCAGCGATGGCCGCAAGCCAAACCTGGATGCGGTGCGCCGGTTTGTGTCGGCGTCGGCCAAGGCGCTGCTCTCATTCTGGAAAGGGTCTAAAATGTACGCACAAATGGTAAAGTCCGAAGCGAGCGAGGACAGCCCCGAAGCCCGCGCGTTTCAGGCGCGAATTGATGACGGCCAGAAAATCGAACCTAAAGACTGGATGCCAGAGGGCTACCGCAAAACACTGATCCGCCAGATTGGCCAACATGCGCATTCTGAGGTTGTCGGCCAATTGCCCGAGGGCAACTGGATCACCCGCGCCCCGACGCTGGAGCGCAAAGCGATTTTGCTGGCCAAAGTGCAAGATGAGGCTGGGCATGGGCTATATCTTTACGGCGCCGCCGAGACCCTTGGTACCAGCCGCGATGAGCTGACCCAAATGCTGCTGGACGGGCGGATGAAATATTCGTCGATCTTCAACTATCCGACCCTGACTTGGGCCGATATGGGCGCAGTAGGCTGGCTGGTTGATGGCGCGGCAATCATGAACCAAGTGCCGCTGCAACGCACGAGTTACGGCCCCTATGCCCGGGCTATGGTGCGTATCTGCAAGGAAGAAAGCTTTCATCAGCGCCAAGGCTACGACATCATGATGAAGATGGCCGAAGGCACTGATGCCCAACGGGCCATGGCGCAAAATGCGCTTGATCGGTTTTGGTATCCGGCCTTGATGATGTTTGGCCCGTCAGACGCAAATTCCGTGCATTCAACCCAGAATATGGCCTGGAAGATCAAGGTCAGCACCAATGATGAGCTACGGCAAAAGTTCGTCAATGAGACCGTGCCGCAGGCCAAATATCTGGGGCTAACCGTCCCCGACGAGGCCGTCATTTGGAACGAAGACAAACAAGGCTACGACTTTTCTGAGCCGGATTGGGATGAGTTCTTTGACGTGGTGCATGGCAATGGCCCTTGCAACAAAGAGCGCCTGAGCGCCCGCAATAAGGCTTGGGATGATGGCGCATGGATGCGCGAAGGTCTGCTCGCGCATGCCGACAAGAAAGCCGCCAAAAAGGAAGCCGCAGAATGAGCACTGATATGAGCAAAGACGCAAAACGCGAATGGCCGCTTTGGGAAATCTTCATCCGGGGCCAGCACGGCATGAGCCACCGCCACTTTGGCTCGCTGCATGCGCCAGACGCTGAAATGGCGATTAAGAACGCCCGCGATGTTTATACCCGCCGCAATGAAGGGGTCAGTATTTGGGCCGTGCCCGCAGCGGCCATCGCCGCCTCTTCGCCCTCGGACAAGGGGCCATTTTATGAGCCGTCGGAAGACAAAGTGTACCGGCATCCGACCTTCTTTGATATTCCCAAAGAAGCAGGCGCAATGTGATGGCGGCCAAGGTAACTGACCCGCTGTTTGAGTTTCTGCTGCGCATGGGTGACAATACGTTGGTGCTTGGCCACGGCGTCTCCGAATGGTGCGGCAAGGCCCCGGTTTTGGAAGAAGACATAGCGCTGGCCAACACAGCGCTTGACCTGATCGGGCAGACACAAATGTGGCTGGGGCTGGCGGGCGAGGTTGAGGGCAAGGGCCGCTCGGCCGATGATCTGGCCATGCTGCGCGACGTTTGGGATTTCCGCAATCTGCTGCTGGTCGAGCAACCTAACGGCGACTTTGGCCAGACAATGATGCGCCAGTTTCTGTTTGATGCCTGGCATGTTGAGATGTTGGATGCGCTGCAAAGCTCAAGTGATGCGCGGATTTCGGGCATTGCCGCCAAGGCATTTAAAGAGGCCAGCTACCATGTTGAGCGCACGGCCGACACGGTTATTGGCCTCGGCGATGGCACGCAGGTGAGCCATGACCGCATGCAAGCAGCTTTGGATCTGCTCTGGCCCTATATTGGCGAGATGACCAAGGCAGATGCGGTCGATACGGCCATGGCAGCCCAAGGTATCGCCCCTGAGCCGGACGCGTTGCGCGCCAAAGTAGATGCCCGCATTCGCGCGGTTTTGAGCGAGGCCACACTGACCATTCCGGACAGTGACTTCGCCCATAAGGGCGGAAAATCAGGCTTTCAACATTCAGAACATCTGGGGCATATTTTGACGCAGATGCAATGGTTGCAGCGCGCTTATCCGGGTGCGCGCTGGTAAATGAAACCGACTGTCGCAGAAATATGGGGTTGGCTTGACCAAGTGCCTGATCCTGAAATTCCGGTGATTTCGCTGGTTGATCTGGGGATCATTCGCGGCGTGGAATGGGACGGCGACATTGTTGAGGTCGCGGTCACGCCGACCTATTCTGGCTGCCCGGCCACCAGTATCATCGCGCTCGATATTGAGACAGCTTTGCACGACCGGGGCCAGCCGAATGTGCGGATCAAGACCCAGATCGCCCCGGCTTGGACCACGGACTGGATGTCTGACAAAGGCCGCGCCAAGCTCGCGGCATACGGCATTGCCCCGCCCTCGCCCGCTGGTGGGCCAGAGGCCTGCCCGCTTTGCGCCTCGGCCAATGTCGAGAAAATCAGCCAGTTTGGCTCGACCCCGTGCAAGGCGCACTGGCGCTGCAAAGACTGTCTAGAGCCGTTCGATTATTTCAAATGCATATAAGGTGCCGACCATGCCGCAATTTCATGACCTGACCGTCACCGATATCCGCAAAACTATCCGCGACGCTGTTGTTGTCACGCTCACCCCGGCGCAGGGCAGCGATTTTGCCTTTACCCAAGGCCAATATCTGACCTTTCGCCAAGACTTTGGCGGCACCCAGCTGCGCCGGTCCTATTCGATATGCGCAGGCACAGATGAGGGCATCTTGCAGATCGGCATCAAAAAAGTTGAGGGCGGCGCGTTCTCTACATGGGCGAATGACGTGCTAAAACCGGGCGATGTTTTGCAAGCCATGCAGCCGCAAGGGCGCTTCTTTACACCGCTGGAAGCCGGCCATGCCAAGACCTATCTCGGTTTTGCCGGTGGCTCTGGCATTACCCCGGTTTTGTCACTGATCAAAACCACGCTGAGCATTGAGCCGCTGAGCACTTTCACCCTCGTCTATGCCAATCGCTCGGGCAGCTCGATCATGTTTCGCGAGGAGTTGGCCGA
>JAESRD010000407.1 GCA_016764835.1 Paracoccaceae bacterium
CCGTGCTGCAATGGTCTGGCCATTACGCTGCCGCGATTGACGGCTCTTACGGTCGCGGCACCCGCGCCGCCATGACCACTTGGCAGACCGACAATGGCTATGAGCCAACCGGTGTGCTGACCACGCTTCAGCGGGCGCAGGCTTATGCCAACTATAACGCCGTGCTTGAGGGCATGGATCTGGCCGTGGTCTATGACCGCCAAGCCGGTATCGCTATGCAGATGCCAACCGGCGTCGTTGCCTTCTCCGAATATTCGCCGCCCTTCGCCCGCTACCGGCCCACCGGCGGGCTTGATGTTGAAGTGCTGCTGATCTCGCAAGAGGGCAATCAGGACCGGTTCTTTGGCCTGTATGAGATACTGCAGACGCTCGACATGATCCCGCCTGAGGGTCCGCGTGAGCGCAGCAGCAATAGCTTCACCATTGAGGGCGAAGATGCGCGCAGCCACACCTATACGTTTGCCCGTCTCGCTGACGGCCAAATCAAAGGCTTTACGCTGATATGGCCTGCTGGCGACGAAGAACGCCGTGGCCGGGTTTTGGCCGAAATGCGCGCCAGTTTCTCACTGGCCGAAGGTGTGCTCGACCCGAGCCTTGCCCCCGCTGGCGAAGACCAAGCGGTTGATCTGGTCTCTGGCCTCGAAGTGCGCAAACCAATCCGCGAGCGCTCTGGTTTCTTCATCGACCAAAACGGGCGGGCCATCACCTCAGCCGAAGCCGTTGCCGAATGCCGCGAAGTGACGCTAGACACCGAGCACCCGGCACAAGTGGTCTTTCTCGATGAGGTACTCGGGCTGGCTGTGCTCGAGCCGCTGACCCCACTGGCCCCACTGGGCGTGGCCGCGTTCCAACCCGCCGTCCCGCGCATTGGCAACCGGGTTGCCGTTGCAGGCTACCCATTTGGCGGCGTCCTCGCCGCCCCTGCGCTGACCTTCGGCCAGCTGGCTGACATTCGTGGCCTAAACGGTGAAGACACGATCAAACGGCTCGATCTGGCCGCCCTGCCCGGCGACTTTGGCGGACCGGTTATGGATGATAGCGGCGCGCTGTTGGGCATGATGCTGGCGCGGGCGACTGACGGCCCGGTCCTACCCGGCGATGTCAGCTTTATCGCCGACGCTGAGGCGGTGGTCGCAACGCTGCAAACAGCCGGCATTGCGGTTGATATAGCGTCGGGCAGCACGCCGATATCATCGGCAGCCCTTACCCGGCATGCGAGCGATATCACTGTGCTGGTAAGCTGCTGGAATTGATCTTTCAGCCTGACTGAACATGAAAGCCGCGCCCTAAACTGGCGCGGCTTTTCTTTGTTTTGCTTTCGGTTTTTTGGCCGCTACTTTGGCGTCTGTCTCGCTCTGGCCGCTACCTAATCACGCCAGAACGCAAACGTTACGATCACCATCACCACCATCATCTCCAACCGGCCAACAAACATTGCCACCGACAATATCCACTTGGCCGCATCGCTCAGCCCGCTGTAATTACCGGCCGGGCCGATCTCAGCGCCCAAGCCCGGCCCAATATTGGCCAAGGCCGCCGCCGCACCGGAGATTGAGGTGATCAGGTCCAGCCCGGTCAGGCTCAGCAGCACTGCCGTTAGCCCGATAGAGAGCAGGAACGCGACGAAGAAGGCCATCACCGAGTTGATCACGTCTTCACCCACCGCCCGGCCCTGATAGCGCGGCGAGAACATGCCATGCGGCGAGTGGATGCGCTTTATCTGCGCGCCGATTGAGGCGAACAATATCTGGTAGCGAAATATTTTTATTGAGCAGGCGGTCGAGCCCGCGCAGCCGCCGATCAGCCCCATGAAGAAGAACAAAGTGACTGCGAACGGCCCCCATTGCATATAGTCGGCGCTGGCATAGCCAGTGCCAGACATGATCGAGATGACGTTGAACAATGCCTCGCGGAATGCCAGCTCGCTTACCCCGTGCACTTGGCGCATCAGCAGCACCGTGACCAGCAAGATACAGACCGCCAGAGCCGCCATGAAGCCGTGCACCTGTTTGTCGCGCCAGAGCGGCTTGGCATTGCCACCCAAGAGTTGAACGTAGCGTACAAACGGCAAAGCGGCGAGGAACATGAAGACCGAGGCGACATAATGCGCGCCAGCACCATAGGCGCCAAACGAGGCATCAGAATTGGCAAATCCGCCGGTGGCAACGGTGGTCATTGCATGGATCGCCGCATCAAACGGGGCCATGCCCGCGGCCAGATAGGCCAAGAGGCACGCTACAGTCAGACTGACATAGATCACCGAGATTGAGCTGGATATCTCTGCCGCGCGGGGCAAGATTTTACCCATTGTATCAAAGCCTTCGGAGCGAAACACTTGCATGCCGCCGACTTTTAATTCTGGTAAGAAAACCATGGCCACAACGATAATGCCAATGCCGCCGATCCACTGCAATATGCCGCGCCACAGCTTAATACCCTCGGGCAAAGCGTCTATCCCGGTCAGCACAGTCGAGCCTGTCGTGGTTAGGCCAGACATGGCCTCAAAGAAGGCATCTGTCAGCGACGAATTGGTCTCTCCCAAGATAAACGGCAGCGCGCCAAAACTGGGCAGTACGATCCACACGGCCGAAGTTAGCAAAAAGGTCTGGCGGATTGTTAGCCCTTCTTTGACCCCGTTTGACGATGATATCGCCATCGCGCCGCCGGTGAGGATTGTCAGCACCGCGCTCTCAAGAAAGACCGGCCAATGGCCGTTTTTTGCGGCCAAATCAGCGACCAGCGGCCCGAGCATGGTTAGCCCAAGCACGGCGACCAATAGGCCGATAACATATCCAACAGGGCGCAGGTCCAACATCTGCAAAGCGTTGCCCCCCCGGCCCGCAACTGTCAAGAACCGCCGCTTTTTGCAGAAGAATTTAGCGAAATTGACACAATATTCACCATTGCTGGGCGCTAACCATAGGGACAGATAACAAAGACCGCCCATGACCAAGAACCAAACGCCCTATGCAACCCTGCCGGCGCGCGCCTTTTGGCGCACG
>JAESRD010000034.1 GCA_016764835.1 Paracoccaceae bacterium
AACTATCTCGACCTCGAAGGCGCGTTGTGGCTCGAAAACTACGTGGCCAAATACCCGCATACTGTGCTGATTGTCAGCCATGACCGCGGGCTGCTTAACCGCGCCGTTGGCGGGATTTTGCATCTCGATAACCGCAAGCTGGCCTACACAACCGGCCCTTACGACCAGTTCGCCCGCCAGCGCGCCGCGCGCCATGCTGTGCTGACCGCGCAGGCCAAGAAACAAGACCTGAAACGCGCGCATTTGCAGAGCTTTGTTGACCGTTTTAAAGCCAAGGCCTCAAAGGCCAAACAGGCGCAGAGCCGGGTTAAGATGCTTGAGAAGATGGAGACTATTCGTGTGCCAGAAGATGCGGCACGCACGGTCTTTACCTTCCCAACCCCAGAAGAGCTGTCGCCGCCGATCATCACCACTGAAGGTGTGAGCGTCGGTTATAACGGCAAGTCGGTTCTGCGCGATCTTGATTTGCGCATTGACCAAGATGACCGGATTGCGCTGCTCGGCCGCAATGGCGAAGGCAAATCGACCCTCGCTAAGCTGCTGTCAAACCGGATGAAGCCCATGGGCGGCAAAATGCGGACCTCGAACAAGCTGCGGGTCGGCTTCTTTGCTCAGCATCAGGTTGATGAGCTGTTCATTGATGAGACCCCGTTACAGCATATTGCCCGTCTGCGCCCAAACGAGCAGCAAGCGCGGCTACGCGCCCGGCTGGCTGGCTTTGGCCTGATGGAAGCCCAAGCTGGCACTGTTGTTGGCCGGCTGTCTGGCGGGCAAAAGGCGCGGCTATCGCTGCTCTTGGCCACAATCGATGCGCCGCATCTGCTCATTCTTGATGAGCCGACCAACCACCTTGATATTGAAAGCCGCGAAGCGCTGGTTGAGGCGCTGACCACCTATTCTGGCGCTGTCATTCTGGTCAGCCACGACATGCATCTGCTGTCGATGGTCGCCGACCGGCTTTGGCTGGTTAAAGACGGCGCGGTCACGCCCTATGAGGAAGACTTGGAGGCTTATCGTCGCATGTTGCTGACGCCGGAAAAGCCGGTGAAGCCCGCCAAAACTGTGGTCAAAAATGTCAAACCAAGCCGCGACAAGATATTGGCCATGCGCAAAGATGCCCGTGCCTCTGAGGAACGCGTGACTAAGATCAACATGATGCGTGACCGTTTGGCCAAGAAGCTGGCCGACCCAGCGCTGTATGAAGATGGCCGTGCTGGTGAGCTGGCAACGTGGAACAAGAAATATGCCGAAATCATGGAAGGGCTTGCGCGGGCCGAAAGCTTGTGGATGATTGCGCTGGAAAAACTGGAAAAGGCTGAGGCAGCTTAAAGCTGCCAAAGCTCCAATGACAAAGGCCGCACGAGCATGATGGAAACCAGCGCGCTAATTGCGGCCTTTACCTCGCTCTTTTTGATCATTGACCCGCCCGGTCTGGTGCCAATGTTTGTGGCGCTGACCAGCGGCATGAGCGCCAAGGCCCGGCGCGCCATTGCCATCCGCGCCTGTCTGGTCGCTGCCGTTCTTATGGCTTTGTTCCTGCTGGCCGGTGAGGCTGTGCTGACATTCGTTGGCATCTCCATGCCTGCCTTTCGTATTGCTGGCGGGGTTATGCTGTTTTTGACAGCGCTCGACATGCTGTTTGAGCGGCGTCAGTCGCGGCGCAAAGCCCGTGCTAATGTGCAGGCAGAGCATGATCAAGCCGCCGCAGATGTTAGCCACGACGACGATGATGATGACGGGCATGACGACGACGATGGGCATGACCCATCGGTCTTCCCGCTGGCTATCCCGCTTATTGTCGGCCCCGGTGCGATAACAACCATCATCCTTTTGGCGTCAAATGCCCAAGGGCCGGCTGACTTCTTTGCCATTGCCGCTGTGATTGGCGCGATTTTGGGCATTGTCCTGTTGGCCTTTCTCGCCGCCCCGTTCATTGAACGTGTGTTGGGTGATACCGGGATCAACGTTGTCACGCGCGTTTTAGGCATGTTGCTTGCGGCGCTGTCGGTTCAGTTCATCCTTGATGGGCTGCGCGGTGCTGGATTGGGCGGATAGCCCATGCTCAAGCAACATTGCGGACAACCATGATAAAACCCTTCGCGGATAGCCCATGATTAAGAAATCTTCGGTTAGCCCTCACTCAAGAACATATTGGATAGCCTGATCCTCATGGACAGCTTTGACTACGCACATTTGCTCTATTTGTTGCTGCTTTTTGCGGTGATAGGCGGCTGGTTTGCCGTCTCAAACCACCAGTCGCGCAGCAAGACAATGCAACATGCGCTGGTCTGGGGGTTGATCTTTATGGGGGCGATTGCCGTGGCCGGGCTGTGGCAAGACATTCGCCGCGCGGTCTTTCCCGGCGAAGTTGTGCAAGCCAATGGCAGTGTTGAAGTGCCACTTGGCCGCGACGGTCACTTTCACCTGACCGTGCGGATAAATGACGTGCCGATTGATATGATCGTCGATACCGGGGCCAGCCAGATGGTGCTGAGCATGGATGATGCGCGCCGCGTCGGCATAAACATGGCCAAGCTGAATTTTATCGGTAATGCCAACACCGCCAATGGGGTGGTTTCAACCGCCAGCGTGCGGCTCGGTACGGTCAGCGTGGCCGGGCTGACAGACCGGAACTTTCGCGCTTCTGTCAATGGCGGCGCGATGGAGACCTCACTGTTGGGCATGTCCTATCTGCGGCTCTATTCTTCGGTTGAGCTACAACCAGACCGGCTGATCCTGACCCCTAGCTTTCGGCCTTCTTTTCCCAGCGCCCGCCCTCTTGCGCCCAATATTGCGCCGACACCTTTTTGCCGGTCAGATAGCGCCATTGGTTGCGGGCGGCCTCCACAGCCGCCGCGTCATGACCGTCAAACAAGATGCAACTGCGCTCAAGCCGCGCCGCCTCTTCTGCGGTAATCTGCGCGCCGTCCACCGCCATCACACACTCTATCGTTTGGGCAATTATCTGGGCCGCGTCATCGCTCAGGCCCGCGCTGGTTAGCAAAACTGGCTGTAGCGCATCATGCGCGCCGCCTGCCAATCCGTGCGCCAGAAACCCGTCCTTTGGCCCGCGCCACAACGCCGCATCAAGCGCCTTGGCCCGCGCGCCATCTTGACCGCGCAGCTCAACCCGCCAGCCTGCGCCCACCGCCCGCGGCAAGAGCTGCATCAAAGCCGCCTCGGCGGAGCTGTCTGTCAAATGATAAAAGTACACGGCGCCCATTACTGTGGCCCCATACTTTTCATCGCTTTGGTCAAAGTCATTTCACGCTCCATAGCCAATGTCAGACAGCAAAATCCAAGCGTGAGCAAGACCTAGCCGCACCGCCAGTTTGCTGTTCAATTTCGCTAGGGTTTGGGTTAGCCTCTGCGCCATCCCCAAATTCTTGGGTGTTGGCGTATATCGGGGGCGGTTCTTGGGCAAATTCGATAGATATCTGCTGTCACAGCTGATTGTCGTGTTTGGCTTTTTCGCGCTGGTTTTGGTGATTATCTATTGGATCAACCATGCCGTGGCGCTGTTTGACCAGCTTGTCGGCGACGGCGAATCTATATCGACATTCCTTGAGCTATCCGTGCTGACCTTGCCGGGGATCATTCGTATCGTGCTGCCGATCGCCGCTTTTGCCGCCAGCCTTTATGTCACCAACCGCATGACCGCCGAATCAGAGATGATCGTGGTGCAGGCCACTGGCTATTCGGCTTACCGCTTGGCCCGCCCGGTTTTGGCCTTTGGCCTAATGGTGACGCTACTGGTCTCTGGCCTGACACATTTCTTGGTGCCCGCCTCCGCCGCCCGGCTTGCCGCCCGCCAAGCCGAGATAGCCCAAGACGCCACGGCGCGGCTGCTGCGCGAGGGCCAGTTCATGACCCCCACCGCTGGCGTCACCTTCTACATCCGCGAGATCACCCCTGAGGGCGAGCTGCGCGACCTGTTCTTGTCTGACAGCCGCGGCGGCGGCAATACCATCACTTATACAGCGTCGAGCGCCTATATCGTGCGTACCGAGCGCGGGTTGCAGCTGGTGATGATCGACGGCATGGCCCAGTCGCTACGGGCCGAAGACCAAGCGCTTGGCATCACCCGGTTCGAAGACTTTGCCTATAATATCGGCGCATTGATGAAAGTGCCCGACCTGACACGCCGCTCGTCACGTGAGGTGCCGACGGCTGAGCTGTTGCGCGCCACACCGGAGCTGTCGGAGGAAACAGGCCGCAGCCAAGGCCGCTTGGTGGCGCAGGGCCATGACCGGTTCGCGCAAGCATTTTTGGCCACGGCTGGCGCGCTTATTGGCTTTGCCACGCTGCTGGTCGGCGGCTTCAGCCGGTTTGGCGTTTGGCGTCAAATCATCGCTGCCGTATTCCTGATCATCCTGCTCAAAATCATTGAGAGCGTGACCACGGGTGCGGTGCGGGCTGACCCCGCCGCCTGGCCGCTGATTTATGTGCCAAGCCTTGTCGGCTTGCTAATCGCTTGGTTCCTGCTGTTCGCCTCTGGGCGACCACATCTGTTTCGGCCTCGTTTCTTGGCCAAACACGCCGGGGGCAGCACATGATATTGCACCGCTATTTTGCCCGGCGTTTCGCGCTGACCTTTGGTGGCGTCTTTGCCATGTTCTTGCTCATGTTGGTCTTTATTGACCTGATCGAGCAAGCAAGGCGCTATGGCGGCGCGCAGGCGGGCATGCGCGACCTGATCAACCTGTCCTTACTCAACGTGCCAAAAGCCATCTACCAGATCATTCCGCTGATCACGATCATCGCCACAGTTTCGCTGTTCCTTTCACTGTCGCGCTCATCTGAGATGGTGGTGACGCGGGCCTCTGGCCGCTCGGCGTTGCGCGCCCTCATCGCCCCGGTGCTGGTGGTCATCACCATTGGCGTGCTGGCCGTGGCCATTTTGAACCCGCTCGTGGCGGCAACATCGCGCGAATATGAGGCGCGGGCAAATATATTGCGCGGCTCGAGTAGCGCCTCGGCCTTGTCAGAAGACGGGCTGTGGCTGCGCCAAGGCGACAGCACCAGCCAGAGCGTTATTCATGCCACCGGCGCCAATCTTGACGGCACGGTTCTGAGCGGTGTCAGCATTTATTCCTACACAGCCGACGGCCAGCCAGAACAGCGCATAGAGGCCCGTGCCGCCCAGCTGGTGCCGGGCGCATGGCTGCTGCGCGACGCGGTGGTTTGGCCCCCAGCCGGGGTCGCAAACCCGGCCAGCCAAGCCACGCGGCACGCCGAGCTACGTGTATCATCTAGCCTGACGGTCGAGCATATTCGCAATAGTTTTGGCACGCCGTCCTCGATCCCGATCTGGGAATTGCCTGATTTCATCAAGCGGCTGCGCGTGGCTGGGTTTTCGGCCCGGCGCCATGAAGTGTTCTTGCAAACCGAGCTGGCATCGCCCGCTTTCCTTGTCGCCATGCTGCTGATCGGCGCTGCCTTTACTATGCGCCACCAGCGCGGTGGCCGCACCGGCATCATGGTGCTGATGGCGATCATGATCAGCTTTGGCGCTTATTTTCTGCGCAACTTCACCCAAGTACTGGGCGAAAGTGGGCAAATTTCTCCGATCCTTGCCGCCTGGACCCCGCCAATATCCTGCATCGCGCTGGCGCTCGGGCTGATTCTACATTTGGAAGACGGATAGATGCGGGCATTATTCCTCATCCTCATGCTGCTTTTGCCCGCCATGGGCCACGCACAGGGTGCTGCCACTTTGGTCGCCGATAGCATCACCGTTACCGATGACAGGCTTATCGCCAGTGGCAATGTCGAGGCGTTCTACGGTGGTGTGCGGCTGTCTGCTGCGCGCATAACGTATGAGCGCAGCACCGACAGGCTGATCATCGACGGGCCATTTTTCATCGTTACACCCAACGGCGATATTCTAACCGCCGAGCAAGCCCAGCTCGACCCGCGCCTGCAAAACGGGCTGCTGCGCGGGGCGCGGCTGGTGCTGAACCAACAGCTGCAACTGGCCGCCAACCGGATTGACCGGGTGGATGGCCGCTATAGCCAGCTTACACGGGCGGCGGTGACATCTTGCTCTATCTGCGCCGACAGACCGCCACTGTGGGAGATCCGGGCCGAGCGGGTGGTGCATGACGAACAAGCGCAACAGCTCTGGTTTGAAAACGCGCAGTTTCTGGTGCGCGGCGTGCCGGTTTTTTGGCTGCCACGCATGCGCCTGCCCGACCCGACACTTGCCCGCGCCACTGGCTTTCTCATCCCCAACATTCGTTCGTCTGATAGGCTGGGGCTGGGCATCAAACTGCCCTATTTCATCACGCTGGGCGAGAACCGCGACCTGACGCTAACCCCGTATGTCTCGGTTGAAACACGCACCCTAGAGGCCCGCTACCGGCAAGCATTTATGACCGGCCAGCTCGCGTTAAACGGCGCGGTGAGCCGTGACACTTTGTTGCCTGATGAGACGCGCGGCTACCTGTTTGGCCAAGGCGACTTTGTCTTGCCCGGCAATATCAGCCTGCATATTGGCCTGCAATCAGTGTCGGATAAAACCTATCTGGCTGATTATGGGATCTCGCGGGCTGACCGGCTGCATAGCTATATTGCCGCCGAACATATTGGCCAAAACAGCCTGACTTACGGCGACCTGAGCCATTACCGCACCTTGCGCACTGATATTGCGCAAAACGCGCTGCCGCCTGTGGTGCTTTCGTTTGCAGCCGAACACCGGTTCGCGCCGCGCCTTCTTGGCGGCACCGTCACACTTGGTGGCAGCCTCGACGCTTTTTTGCGCCCGGACGACGGCGCGCCAGCGCCAGTGGATCAAACGCGCGACCTTTTGCGGGCCGGGTTAAGCGCCGGATGGCAACGGGAATGGACCTTTGGGCCGGGCCTCTTGGCGCAAGCACAGCTATCGGCCAACGCTGATTATTACCGCATTGAGGATGACCCGGCTTATCCTGACCCGCTGCTGCGGCTGATCCCCGCCGCTGGGCTGACCTTGCGCTGGCCTTTGGTGCGGCGCGCAGCTTCTGGGGCCACGGACATTCTCGAGCCGGTCATATCCATTGGCTGGTCGCACAGCTATGGTGCGACGCCGCCCAATGAAGACGCCACCCTTGTTGAGTTTGACGAAGCCAACCTGCATGCGCTGTCGCGGTTTCCGGGCCATGATGCCAGCACGGATGGCTGGCAGACCGCTCTGGGCCTCAGTTGGACCCATATTGGCGCGAGCGGCACATTGGCCCGGCTGACCTTTGGCCGGATCATCACGGCGCAAGCCGGAGATTATAGCGCCTCATCAGGGCTTGATGGCACCGCATCTGACTATTTGTTGGCGGGGCAACTCAACCTCGCATCGGGCCTGTCGCTCACCGCGCGCAGCCTGTTTGAATTAGGCGCGGGTTTTGGCAAAACCGGGGCGGCTTTGAGCTGGAGCAATCCGCGCATTGACCTCGATGCCGCCTATATTTGGCTGCCCGAAGACAGCGCCGAGGGCCGCTATGCCCCGGTCTCAGAATGGTCGGTCAGCGCCGGATATCAGATCAGCGAGCACTGGAACATTCGCGGCGATGGCCGCTATGACGTTGCCAATGATCGGCTCGACCGCACAGGCATAGGTTTTAGCTGGCAGAATGAATGCGTCGAGGTCGATTTCTCATTCGCACGGCGCTATAGCTCTGCTACTTTGGAAACTGCGACCAATGATTTTGGCTTTAGTGTGAATTTAGACGGGTTTTCAACCGGGCGCTCACGGCCAAGCGCCACAAATAGCTGCGCGCAATAGCCTGATTGCACAAGCCGCAAGAGCCTGTAAAAGTAGGCCTGAGAAAAGACAGATGGGAACGGATGTGGACAGCTTCAACAATAGTCTTTTTAGAAATGCGGCGCATGGTCTCGCTTTATGCGCAAGCCTGCTGCTGGCACCGTTTGGCGCGGCCGCACAGGGGCTGTTTTCACCTGCTATCACAATCGATGGCCAGGTTATCACCAATTATGAGCTCGACCAGCGGGTCAAACTGCTGACCCTATTTCGCAGCCCCGGCAGCCTCGAAGAATTGGCCCGCGAGCAGCTGATCGAAGATCGGCTCAAAGCCAGCGCACTCAACCGCCAAGGCCTGTCGCTGACAGATGAGGGCCTCGCCACGGCGATGAACGACTTTGCAAGCCGCACCAATATGCCGCTTGAGCAGTTCGTCGCCCTGTTGGCGCAAAACGATATTGGCGAAGAGACACTGCGCGACTTTGTTCGCTCTGGTGTGACATGGCGTGACTATGTGCGCCTGCGCTTTGGCGACCGGGTGACGATCAGCGAAGCCGATATTGATCAAGCACTTAGCAGGCTTGGTACCGCCACAAGCGGCATCGAAGTGCTGCTAACCGAGATCATTATTGCCGCGCCACCGCCGCAAGCCGCAAGTGCGATGGCCACAGCTAGGCGCATTGCTGAGCTGACATCCTTTAGCGCCTTTGAGGCCCAAGCGCGGCGCCACTCGGCTTTGCCGTCAAAGACCAATGGTGGCCGTCTTGGCTGGCTGCCGATCAGCAATTATCCGGCCGGTCTGCGCAGTCTTTTGCTAGCGCTGGCACCGGGTGAAGTGACAGCCCCTATCCCAATCACCAACGGTGTGGCGCTGTTTCAAATGCGCGATATTCGCGAGGTCGCTGTCGCCGCCCCTGAGCCTGCGCTTATCGAATATGCCGCTCTGTACCTTGGTGCCGGAACCGGTGGCGCGGGCCAACGGCTGGCTGCACAAATCGCTGGGCGGATTGATACATGTGATGATCTCTACGGTGAGGCCATAGACATGGCACCCGAGCAACTGGAGCGTAGCAGCGTGACCCCGGCCGAGATCCCTGATGATGTCGCCATGGAGCTAGCCAAATTGGACCCCAGCGAGGTCTCTACTGCCCTGACCCGCGCCAATGGCGAAACCGTAGTCTTATTGATGCTGTGCAACCGGGTGGCCGAGGGCGGTGAAGATGTTGACCGCGCCTCGATCCGTAACCAGCTGCGCAGCCAACAGCTTGGCGGCTATGCGGCCAGCCTGCTTGCCGATCTGCGGGCCGCGGCGACCATCACATTTCCATGAACCCATTGGCAGTGAGTTGCGGTGAACCAGCGGGCATTGGCCCTGAGATAGCGGCAAAAGCTTGGCACGCGCTCAAAGAAACGTTGCCGTTCTTCTACATTGGCGACCCGCGCCATTTGCCTGAAGGCACGCCCTATGGCGTGGTCAAAAGCAGCGCCGAGGCCGCGCAGACTTGCGCCGAGGCGCTGCCGGTTATGGCCATGGATTTCGGCCCCGCCGCCAGCCCCGGCCAAGCCCAAGCAGCCCATGCGCCCCATGTGATCGAAGCGATCCGGCTTGGCGCCCGCATGGCCATGGCCGCCTCCGGTTGGCAGGCCAGCGGCCTCGTCACCGCGCCGATCAACAAAGCCGCACTTATCAAAGGCGCCGGTTTCGCCTATCCCGGCCATACCGAGTTTCTGGCCCATCTGGCCGGGGTTGATCACGTGGTGATGATGCTGGCCTGCGCCGCTTTACGCGCGGTCCCTGCGACCATTCACATCCCGCTGAGCGATGTGCCACAGGTGCTCACACCGGCCCTGCTAGAGCGGGTTATTCGCATAACCGACCATGCGCTGCGCCACCAGTTTGGCATATCCGCTCCGCGTCTGGCCATTGCCGGGCTCAACCCGCATGCGGGCGAAGAGGGGCTGATGGGCACAGAAGAGCTTGAATGGATTGCGCCGCTTCTAGAGCATCTGCGCGGCGATGGGCTTGAGCTGACAGGACCAATGCCCGCCGACACCATGTTTCACGCCCAAGCCCGCGAAGGCTATGATGTGGCCATCGCCATGTACCATGATCAAGCCCTTATCCCAGTGAAAACGCTCGACTTTTCGGGTGGGGTTAATGTAACGCTTGGCCTGCCCTTCATCCGCACATCGCCTGACCATGGCACCGCGTTTAATATTGCGGGCACCGGCAAAGCCGAAGCCACATCAATGATCGCGGCGCTTAAAATGGCCGCGCAAATGGCCAAATCTACGCAGCCTGAGCAAAACGGAGCCGGATGAATGAGCGCCCTAGATGACCTGCCTAAACTGAGCGACGTGATTGAACGCCACGGCATTGCCGCGCGCAAATCACTGGGGCAAAACTTTCTGCTCGACCTCAACCTGACCTCAAAAATTGCCCGCATGGCCGGTGATCTGACTGGGGCCGATGTGCTCGAAGTCGGCCCCGGCCCCG
>JAESRD010000035.1 GCA_016764835.1 Paracoccaceae bacterium
ATATGCTCGGCGCTTGCGCTGGCTGCCCGTCCTCAACGCTGACGTTGAAAATGGGCATCGAGAACCTGCTGCGCCACTACATTCCAGAAGTGCTGGAGGTGCGCCCGGTTGCCGTCTGACCCGATCATCCTCGGCTTTGATACTTCGGCGGCGCATTGTGCCGCCGCTTTGCTGTTGGGGGGCAAGGTGACCGCCCGGATAGACCCAATGGCGAAAGGCCAAGCCGAACATCTGATGCCGATGCTCGAAGGGATGCTCAGCGCTGAGGGTCTGAAATGGGCCGATCTTAGTGCGATCGCCGTCGGCATTGGCCCCGGCAACTTTACCGGCATCCGCATCTCTGTCGCCGCCGCACGGGGGCTGGCTTTGGGCTTGGGCAAACCGGCTATCGGGGTGTCGCTGCTTGAAGCGCAGGCTGCCAATATCTCTGGCATGGTCGTGTCCAGCCTCGATGCCCGCCGCGACCGGGTCTATATGCAGGCCTTTTGCCCCGGCCCGCAGACCGAGCCCGCTTTATGCGCGCTACGCCCAGAGGACATGCCGCTCCTGCCTGCAAAACCACAGCCGCAGATTGTTGGCTTTCGCGCCGATGATATTGGCGAAATGATGGGCTGGCAGCCTGTGCAGGCCAAAACCAGCATGATCGAGAACATTGCCCGTATTGCCAGCCGCCGCGTAGACAGCACCAAACGGCCAACACCGCTCTACATTCGTGCCGCCGATGCCGCCCCGTCGCGCATTGCCGCACCGGTGATATTGAGCTGATGCCAGCAGAGGCCCCAAAACTGGCCATGATGGCCGCTCTTCATGCCCGCGCCTTCACCAATATGCGCCCGTGGAGTGCGGCTGAATTTGGCGGCCTATTGCAAGGCGCTGGGGTGTTCTGGCACGGCTCCTCTACCGGGTTTATCCTTGGCCGGGTCACGCTTGACGAGGCCGAAATCTTGACCCTCGCAGTTGAACCGAATGCCCGGCGCGCCGGGCTTGGCCGCGCATTATTGGACCAATTTGAAACATCAGCAAAAGCCGCCGGGGCCAGCCGCGCTTTTCTTGAGGTTGCCAAGGACAATGCGGGCGCGTGCGGGCTTTACCGCGCAGCAGGATACCTGCAAATTGGCTGCCGCCCGGGCTATTATGTGCACCAGACACCCGCGGCTGATTCTGCGGTTGTTTCACCCCTCGCTTCTGCGGCCGATTCTGCGGCGACAACCGGCACAAGCCAAAGGGTTGACGCACTGATTTTGGCCAAGGAAGCACTTTAGCCGTCTTTCCCGCACGATAAAGAGTTAAAAAGCAGTTGACCCTTCGCGCCGCGCATTGCCTTATCAGGTGATGAACCGGCGCAGAGCCGGATCGCATTCAAGGGCGTGCCAGAACAACTGGCCCCCTAAAGAGTAAAACCTGGGAGACATACATGACTCATTTTGGAAAATTTCTGGGCGCAACAGCTGCTCTGGCCCTGACGGCCGGTGTTGCAGCTGCTGACCCAGCGATCCTTTTTGATCTTGGCGGTAAGTTCGACAAATCATTTAACGAAAGCGCCTTTAACGGCGCGCAGCGTTGGGCCGACGAGACCGGTGGCAGCTTTGCCGAAGTTGAAATTCAGTCTGACGCACAGCGTGAGCAAGCGATCCGTCGCTTTGCTGAATCCGGTGCAAACCCTATCGTAATGGCAGGCTTCTCATGGGCGACACCGCTCTCTGAGGTTGCTGCTGACTATCCAGACACCATGTTCACCATCATCGACATGGTTGTGGATGCGCCAAATGTGCGCTCGATCGTGTTTAACGCACATGAAGGGTCCTACCTTGTGGGCATGATGGCGGCGCTGACATCTGAGACCGGCACCGTGTCCTTCATTGGCGGCATGGATATTCCACTGATCCGTAACTTCGCCTGTGGCTATGCTCAGGGCGCTGTTGCGGCCAACCCCGATGTAACCGTGATCTCCAACATGACAGGCACAACGCCTGCCGCTTGGAATGACCCGGTAAAAGGCTCCGAGCTGACATTGGCTCAGATCAGCCAAGGCTCTGACGTTGTGTTCGCCGCTGCCGGTGGCACGGGCGTTGGCGTGTTGCAAACAGCCGCTGACAGCGACATTTTGTCGATTGGCGTCGACAGCAACCAGAACTACCTGCATCCAGGTCAGGTTCTGACCTCCATGCTCAAGCGTGTTGATAACGCTGTATACGAGTCGTTCTCGGCTGGCGAAGACCTTGAGCCCGGCTTTAACGTCATGGGCGTTGGCAATGGCGGCGTTGGCTATGCAATGGATGAGCATAACGCAGACATCGTAAGCGCTGAAGTTCTGGCCGCAGTTGAGGCCGCCTCCGCAGCCATCGCTGCGGGCGAGATCATGGTTCATGACTATGGGAGCGACGAGAGCTGCCCAGCACTCGACTTTTAAGTAAAACTTACTCAATGAGCCGCGCCGGGTAACTGGCGCGGCTTTCTTCATCGCGCAGACATTCTTCTTTGCGCAAACATCACTGACAAAAGGTTAGAATATGAATGACGCCGTTCCTGCGATCGAGCTTGTTGGTATTTCAAAAGCCTTTGGCCCTGTTCAGGCCAATAAAGACATAAGCATCCGGGTAATGCCCGGCACGATCCACGGCATTATCGGAGAGAATGGTGCCGGCAAATCTACGCTGATGAGCATTCTCTATGGCTTCTACAAAGCTGATTCCGGCACGATTTCTATCAATGGTCAGCTGACCGAAATCCCCGATAGTCAGGCCGCAATTGCCGCCGGTATCGGCATGGTATTCCAACATTTCAAGCTAGTGGAGAATTTCACCGTCCTTGAAAACATCGTTCTTGGTGCCGAAGATAGCGGCTTGCTGCGGCCTTCGCTGGCCCGCGCCCGCAAAGAGCTCAAGAACCTCGCTGATGAGTATGAGCTCAACGTAGATCCGGATGCCCTGATCGAAGATATTGGCGTTGGCATGCAGCAACGGGTCGAGATTTTGAAGGCGCTTTACCGCCGCGCAGAAATTCTGATCCTTGATGAGCCGACCGGCGTGCTAACCCCGGCCGAAGCCGATCAGCTGTTTCGCATCCTTGGCCGCCTGAAAGAAGAAGGCAAAACCATTATCCTGATCACGCATAAGCTGCGCGAAATCATGGAGATCACCGACACTGTCGGCGTGATGCGCCGCGGCGAGATGACGGCGACAGTCAAGACATCAGAGACCAGCCCCGCCGCATTGGCTGAGCTGATGGTTGGGCGCAAAGTTTTGCTGAGCGTAAAAAAGGGCCCGTCCAATCCCGGCGACAAAGTGCTTGAAGTCACAAATCTGCGGATGACCGATGATAAAGGTGTGCTGCGGCTCAAAGGCATTAGCCTTGAGGTCCGCGCTGGCGAGATCCTCGGTATTGCCGGTGTGGCGGGCAACGGCCAGTCAGAGCTGCTCGAAATCCTCGGCGGCTATGCCACGGGCACCGGCTCGATTAAGATCAACGGCGAAGAGATAGACCTGACCGGCGCGCATTCTAACGGCCGCTCACGGAGGCGGCGCGGCATTGCCCATGTGCCCGAAGATCGGCAACGCGAAGGGCTGATCATGGATTTCACCGCTTGGGAAAACACCGCCTTTGGTTATCATGATATTGAAGAATATCAGAGCTCTGGCCTGTTCATGGATAATGCTGCCATCCGCAAAGATTGCGACGCGAAGATGCAGCGGTTTGACGTGCGCCCACCCAACCCGATGCTGGCGGCCAAGAACTTTTCTGGCGGCAATCAGCAAAAGATCGTGCTGGCCCGCGAGATAGAACGCAACCCAGACCTGTTGCTGGTTGGCCAGCCAACACGCGGCGTTGATATTGGTGCTATCGAGTTCATTCACCAACAGCTGATTTCTCTGCGTGACCAAGGCAAGGCGATCTTGCTGGTCTCGGTTGAGCTGGAAGAAATCTTGTCGTTGAGCGACCGCATTGCCGTTATGTTTGACGGCCAGATTATGGGCACGTGTTTGCCCAACGAGACCGACGAAAAAGAGTTGGGCCTGCTTATGGCCGGTGTTCAGGGGGAGGCCGCCTAATGCAAAAAATGCCAACATGGGCTGAAGTGGTTCTTGTGCCGCTGTTTTCACTGCTGCTGGCTGGCGCCATCTCAGCGCTCGTCATTTTGGCCATCGGCGAAAGCCCGGCTGAGGCTGCAAAGCTTATGGTCGTCGGCGCGCTCGGCTCTACCTATGGTTGGGGCTATACGCTGTATTATGCGACCAACTTCCTGTTTACCGGGCTGGCGGTCTCTGTCGCCTTTCATGCGGCCATGTTCAACATTGGCGGCGAGGGTCAGGCCATGCTCGGCGGGCTCGGCGTGGCCTTGGTCTGTCTGTTCATCCCGTGGCCGCACTGGTCGCTGGCGCTGATTGGCGCCACGGCAGCGGCGGCGTTGTTCGGCGCGGCTTGGGCGGCGATCCCGGC
>JAESRD010000036.1 GCA_016764835.1 Paracoccaceae bacterium
AGATCTTCGGGCCGTTCAACGCCGCTAAGCAGCGCGTCCAGTAGTTCCTTGGAAATCGTCATTGTCGTCATGCTCCTTCGTTGGTGAAGCATGGGCTAAATCAATCATACACAGAAGATTGGACGTTCTCGATAAACTCAGCTGAATATCAGCGCCGTGCAAAATTCTTGCTAGATTTCTGCACGGCCGCGCGCTATTACCGTGCCATGACTAAACTTGTGCATCTGCGACGAATCTAATTCCGGTGGGCTTTTGCCCGCTCGCTTCGCTTGCCCTGCAAGCCCTCTCGCCCCGCACACCTCCTCTTTTATCATTGACTTGCCCCGGCTGCTCGCGCACCCATTGGGTTTGCTTTCTTAAGGAACTGTTATGACTTCCGCTATTCTGCCCACCTATAACCGTGTCCCGCTGTCTTTTGAACGCGGGATTGGCTCTTGGTTGATCGCAGATGACGGGCGCCGATACCTTGATATGGGCGCGGGCATTGCCGTCAACGCGCTGGGCCATGCGCATCCGGCGCTGGTTGCCGCCTTGGCCGATCAGGGCGGCAAGTTGTGGCATCTGTCCAACCTTTACAACATCCCTCAGCAAGAAGAGCTGGCCGGGCTGTTGGTCGAGCATACATTTGCCGAGACAGTGTTTTTCACCAATTCTGGCACTGAGGCTTGCGAGTTGGCGGTGAAGATGGCCCGCAAATATTGGTATGACAAGGATCAACCCGAGCGGGTGCGGATACTCACCTATGAGGGTGCGTTTCATGGCCGTTCTGCCGCCGGTATCGCCGCCGCGGGCTCGGAGAAAATGGTCAAAGGTTTTGGCCCGCTGCTTCCCGGTTTTACCCAGCTGCCTTGGGGTGGCGACGAGATTATCGACGCGATCAAGGCCGCTGATGTTGCCGCCGTTATGGTCGAGCCTATTCAGGGCGAGGGCGGTATTCGTGCGCTGCCTGACGCCATGCTCAAAGAGCTGCGCGCGCGGTGTGACGCCGCCGGTGTGCTGCTGATCCTTGACGAGGTTCAGTGCGGCATGGGCCGGACCGGCAAGTTGTTTGCCCATGAATGGGCCGGGATCACGCCTGATATTATGATGGTCGCCAAGGGCATTGGTGGTGGTTTCCCATTGGGCGCTGTTTTGGCCACGAACGAGGCGGCCTCTGGCATGACCGCTGGCACGCATGGTTCAACTTACGGCGGCAACCCGCTGGCCTGCGCCGTTGGCAGCGCGGTGACCAGGATCATCGCCGACCCGGATTTTCTGGCTGAGGTAAACCGCAAAGCGGCCTTGCTGCGCCAAGGGCTTGAAGGGGTGGTGGCTTGCCACCCGGACGTGTTCGAAGACGTGCGCGGATCAGGTTTGATGCTGGGGCTTAAATGCAAAGCGGCCAATATTGATGTGGTCGAGGCGGGTTATGTTCTTGGCATGCTCACCATTCCGGCGGCTGATAATGTGGTGCGACTCTTGCCTGCGCTCAACATTGAAGACGAAGATATTGCCGAATGTCTGGCCCGGCTGGACGCCATGGCCGCAGCCGTTTCGCAAAAAGAAGCGGTTTCGCAAATTAGTTGACAGATAATAGGGGCCGCCAAAAGTGCGGCCTGCGGAGAAGATTATGAACCATTTTTTAGACATCAACAAAACATCGCCCGAAGATCTGCGGGCCATGATCGACATTGGCCGCGCCATGAAAGACGCGCGCAAAGGGCAGCCCAAGGGCACGCCAGACGCCGAGCAACCGCTGGCCAATCATATTGTCGCGCTGATTTTTGAGAAACCATCAACCCGTACCCGCGTGTCGTTTGATGTGGGTGTGCGGCAAATGGGCGGGCAAACGTTGGTTCTGTCAGGCTCGGAAATGCAGCTCGGCCACGGCGAGACCATTGCCGACACTGCCCGCGTGCTCAGCCGCTATGTTGACCTGATCATGATTCGCACATTTGAAGAACAGACCCTGCTGGACATGGCCGAGCATGCAACCGTGCCGGTGATTAACGGGCTGACCAACCGTACGCATCCATGCCAGATCATGGCTGATATCATGACTTTTGAGGAGCATAACGGCCCGATTGCGGGTAAAAAGGTGGTCTGGTCGGGCGACGGCAACAACGTGTTTGCGTCTTTCGCCCATGCGGCCGGGCAGTTCGGGTTTGATCTGGTCTTTACCGGCCCGCCAACGCTGGACCCCGAAGATGTGTTCATCCAAGAAGCCCGCGCTAAGGGGGCGAATGTGACCATCGAGCGCGACGCTGAAAAAGCAATGGAAGGCGCTGATCTGGTGGTCACCGATACATGGGTGTCAATGCATGACCCGCAAAGCGCGCGTGAGCGGCGCCATAATCAGCTGCGCGGCTATCAGGTAAATGATGCGCTGATGGCGCGGGCCAAAGACAATGCTTTGTTCATGCACTGCCTGCCTGCGCACCGCGATGAAGAGGTTTCCAGCTCGGTGATGGACGGGCCAAATTCGGTGATCTTTGATGAGGCTGAGAACCGGCTGCATGCGCAAAAGGCGGTCATGCGCTGGTGCCTTGGCGTCTGAGGTTTGTCTGGGCTAAGCTATGGCTATGAGCATCTGGCCCACAGTCCTGCAAGAGCCACAACTGCGCCGTCTGCTTGGTGGTCAAGCGCTGGCGGACTTTGCCGATTGGCTCGATTATATTGCCATTGCCGCGGTGCTGGCCTTTGGCTGGCAGGCTGGGCCAATGGTCTTTGCCTTGCTCGCCGCCGCCATGGGCTTGCCCTATCTTCTGGTCGGGCCGCTGGCCGGGGTGATGGTAGACAGGGTGGCAACCCGACCGGTGCTGATCATCAGCAATATCGGCCGGGCAGTGGCAACGTTGGCCATGGTTTTTGCGCCCGGCTGGCAGGTCTTGCTGGTGCTTGTGGCTTTGCGCAGCGGGGTTGACGCATTTTTTACCCCGGCAAAACAGGCGGCTATTCAGGCACTTGCGCCAAAGGACAGCCTGATGGCGGCCAATGGCGCCAGCCATGCGATCAACCAAATATCCAAGATTTTGGCCCCGGCTCTGGGCGGTGCGGCCATGATCTGGCTCAGCCCGCAAAACCTGTTCGCGATCAATACTGGCTTGTCGGTTTTGGCCGCGCTTTTAATGATGCAGCTCGCGCCAATTGAGCGCCGCCTAACCGCTGGAAAACAAAGCATATGGGCTGACCTGGGTGACGCTACGGCGTTTTTGCGCCGCCGGGCGATATTGCAGGTGGCGCTGGCCATGATGGGCGTCGGTTACTTCGCTATCTTCTTTTACGACACTTTGCTGGCCCCGCTGACCCGCGACTTTGGCCTCAGCCAAGTGCATCTGGGCGCGGCCATTGCCGCATCAGGGGCCGGCGGTGTGGCCGGGGCGCTGGTGCTTGGTCTCGCCAATATCACCCGGCCATTTCGCATTGTCGCACTGGTCAGCTGGCTATCAGGGCTCGGTGTGGCAGCGCTTGGCTGGATGCAGATGTCTGTCATTGTGCCCAGCCCGGTGCTCTTTGTCGGCTTGTTCGTGCCGCTCGGCTTTGCCTCGGGGCTGGCGCTGGTATCCTACCGCACCATCATTCAGACCGAGGCGGGCGAGGACCAGATAGGCCGGATCACAGCGCTGAGTGAAGCGGTCAATACGCTGGCGCTGCTGACCGCGCCATTCCTCGGCGCATGGCTGGCGCAGGCCAGCTCAATTGGGGCGGCTTGGATATGCGGCGGGGCGATTATGCTTGGCGTTGGTGTGGCCGCTTGGCGGCAGCGAGGCTACCTACTGGCTTTTGGCGGCGTTAGGCGGCTCTGAACTCACCCAAAATATCGCGCAGCCCGTCTTCGGTGACCATTTTGGCTGCCTTGGACAGGCTGACCCATTTTCGGTCGCGCTGCTCGGCCTCAGGATAGTCGGTGACAATCTTGCTAACCTCAACGGCAAAGACCTTTAGCTCGCATGGCATGATCTCGCCGTCACGCGTGGTCTTGGTGGAAACGAAGCTGCCAACTGCTTTGCGGGTTATCCTGCCACGTTTAACGCCGGCCTCTTCCCAGGCTTCAACCATTGCCGCCTCGCGGTTGGTCTTGCCGTCAATCGGCCAGCCTTTGGGCAATATCCAACGCCCGCGCGAAGAGGTCACCAGCAGCACTTCAGTGCCCGATTTTCCCTTGCGATAACATAAAGCCGCCAGCTGTTTATGAACCACGGGCTTGCTTTTATTCTTTGCTTCTTTGAGAAGCTTTTCATTTTTCTTCGGCATGTTTACCTGCTCACCGGTCTTCTTACTTTGTTCCAAGCTAGCATCTCAACGTAACATTTACAAATCTACCGAAGACAGGTGTTAATTTTGTTACTTTTGCCCCATTTTTGAGCGCACCTTTAGGGTCGGTTGCGCCTCGGCTGGGTTCTCAGGCCAATAATGTTTGGGGTAACGCCCGCGCATTTCTTTGCGGACCTCTAGGTATTCACCAACCCAAAACCGCGGCAGATCGGTGGTGACCTGAAGTGGCCGCCCGGCGGGCGATAGCAGCGTTACCCGTAGCGGCTGACCGGCCACGCTTGGGTGGCGGCTGGTGCCGAACATTTCTTGCAGGCGCAAGTCGATCTGCGGCATGTCGGTGTCATAGTCGATGGCAATGCTGCGGCCCATTGGCGTGGTAAACTGGCCCGGTGCGACCCGCTCAAGCGCTTGCATCTGGCCCCAGTCGAGGGCGGCGCGCAGGGCTGGCTCGGGGTTAAACTGTTTCCATGCGGCGGCACTGCGGATGCCGGTCAGATGCGGCAAAAGCCAGTCTTCTATATTGTCCATCAGCGCGGGCAAGCTCATATCGGGGATATCAGCCCCGGCTTGGCGGGCGAGCACGGCGCGTTTGCGCAGTCGTTCGGCTTTGGGGCCAAGGCTCAGCCCCAGCTGGCGCACACCGCTGAGCATGGCGCGGGCGATGGTTTCTGGCGGGGCATCGGGCCAAGGCTGGCTGGTGAGTTTTAGCGCGCCGAAACGTTCGTGCTTTTGCGCCAGTACCCGGCCGTCGCGGCGTGACCATGTGCAGTCTTGGGTCTGGGTGATTTGCGCGGCGAACAGGGTGCGCAGTTCGGACTCGTCAAGCCGAGCGGCCAGCCTGATTTGCGCCTCTGTCGGGTCGCCATCGGCGCTGGCGACGACAATATAGGGCGCGGCGGCGAGCGGGTCATGGTCGCGCAGCTTAGCGCCTTTGCCGCCTGAAAGCACAAAGCGCGGGGCTAATCCGGGCCGGTGCTGGCCGATCCTGTCGGGGTAGGCGAGCGCCAGCATGGCGGCGGGGCTGAGGTTTGCGCCGTTCTTTAGCCCGCGCGTCAGCCGCTTGGCCTCGGTGCGAATGCGGCTCAGAACGGGGGCGCTGCCCGATGGTACGGGCGCGCGCCCGGCGATTATGTCTAGCCGCAGGGCGAGATCGCTGCCCGCACCGGGAAGTGGGTCACGTTCGCCCAAAAGAGCGGCCAATGGGGTTGCCTGTTTGCCGGCAATGGCGAGCATATGGGCGAGGCGCGGGTGCAGGGGCATCGCCGCCAATACCCGTCCATGCGGGGTGATCTTGCCATTGGCGTTAAGCGCGCCAAGGGCGGTGAGCAGCTTGCGTGCCTCGGCCAGTGCGGCGGGCGGGGGTGGGGTCAGGAATGGCAGATCATCTGCGCCCCAAATCGCCAGCTCAAGCGCCAGCGCGGCGAGGTCGCCCGCGGCGATCTCGGGGGCGGGGTGGCTGGCGAGTGCGCCGTCTTCGCCTTTGGTCCAAAGCCGGTAGCATTTGCCTGCCTTTACCCGGCCTGCGCGGCCCGCCCTCTGGGTGGCTTCGGCATGGCTGACCCGCGTGGTCACCAGCCGCGACATGCCTGAGCCGGGGTCAAACAATGACCGCCGGGCACGGCCAGCATCGACGACGTTGGTGATGTCGGGGATGGTTAGCGAGGTCTCGGCGATGGAGGTCGCCAAGACCACCTTGCGACCCGTGGCCAGTGGGGTAATTGCGGCGCGCTGCGCGGCAGCCGCGAGCGCGCCGAAAAGCGGCATGACCACACAATCAGGCGGCAGGCGGCCTGCGAGCGCGCGCTCAACTCGGCGGATTTCGCCTTCGCCGGGCAGAAAGGCGAGAATGCCGCCAGTGCTCTGGCTTGCCGCTTGGCAGATGAGATCGGCGACCGCTGGCTCTAGCCGAGCTTTGGCGGGCAGCGGCGCTTTGGGCCAGATGATGTCGACCGGATAGGCGCGGCCCTCGGCCGTTATCACCGGGGCGTCGCCGTGCTCATCGGCCATGAGAGTGGCAACCGGGGCGGCGTCGAGCGTGGCGGACATGGCCAGCAGCATCAGATCAGGGCGCAGCACGGCGCGGGTTTCTAGCGCGAGGGCGAGGCCGAGATCGGCGGCGAGTGAGCGCTCATGGAACTCGTCAAAAATCAGCGCGCTGATGCCGGGCAGCTCAGGGTCAGACTGGAT
>JAESRD010000037.1 GCA_016764835.1 Paracoccaceae bacterium
ACGTGGTATTTGGCTTGCTCGCCCAGAAGATACCCAATGGACATTTGCCCCGCATGTTGGTCACCGGCCACGCCCAAGATCGGGATCTGCGCGCCCAAAATATCAGCCGTAACAATGCCAAAATCAGCCGCGCAATCCTTCACTTCCGGCAGCATATCCATCGGTATATTCAGCAGCCCGCAAATCTGCGCACTCCACTCACCGCGGTGGATGTCATAAAGCATGGTCCGCGCCGCATTGGTCGCATCCGTCACATGTGATTTTCCGCCGGTCAGGTGCCAGATAAGATAGCTGTCCACCGTGCCAAAGAGCAGCTTGCCCTGCTCGGCCAGCGCCTGCGCGCCATCTACATTTTCAAGCATCCATTGTAGTTTGGTGCCCGAAAAATACGGGTCAAGCAGCAGCCCGGTGGTCTCGCTGATCAACCCGCCATGCCCACCATCACGTAGCTCTTGGCACCGCGCCGCCGTGCGCCGGTCTTGCCAAACAATCGCCCTGTAGATCGGCCGCCCGGTATTCTTGTCCCAAATCAGCGTGGTTTCGCGCTGGTTGGTAATCCCAATCGCCGCGATATCGCTGGCCGAAACCCCGGTCTGCGCCAGCACCGCCCGGCAAGTCTCGATCACCGTATTCAACAGATCATCGGGTGCATGCTCAACCCAGCCAGAGGCCGGGAAATGCTGATCAAACTCCTGCTGGACTTGCCCCACAATCTTCATATCGGCATCGAACAAAAGTGCCCGCGTCGAGGTCGTGCCTTGGTCAATTGCAATGACATAACTCATTGGGAAACATCCTTCATCCATGTTTCAAGCCGCGCCGCCTCTTGCGCAGTCAGCCGCAGCCCCAGCTTGGTGCGTCGCCAAAGCACATCGTCGGCGCTGCGGGCAAATTCATGTGTCATCAGCCAGCGCAGCTCGGCCTCGCTCAGCGTCGCACCAAAGTCCAAACCAAGATCAGCCACCACTTTCGCATTGCCCATTATCTTTTGCGCGTCAGTGCCATAGCCCCGCACCAGCCTCTGCGCCCATTTGCCAGTCAAAAACGAATAATCAGCCATCAACTGCGCAATTAACCCGGCCACGCCGTCCACAGCAAAGTCACCGCCCGGCAGCGCTACGCCCGCCGTCCAGTCACCGGACATGTCAGGAAAACTGTCGCCAAGCTTGGCCAAAACCCCCTCGGCTAGTTTGCGATATGTGGTGATCTTACCGCCAAAGACAGTCAGCAGCGGCGCTTCGCCCTGCGGCGCATTCAGGCTCAACACATAGTCGCGCGTCGCCGCCGTGGCCGAAGACGCCCCGTCATCATACAGTGGGCGCACACCAGAATAGCTCCAAACGATATCTTGTTCGGTCACCGGTTCTTCAAAGAACTCCGAGGCGAATTTGCACAAATATGCGGTCTCTTCCGGCGTGCATGTCGGCGCTAAATCCGCATCCTCATGCGCCGCATCTGTCGTGCCGATCAGTGTGAAATCAGTCTCATAGGGCAGCGCAAATATAATCCGCCCGTCGCGGCCTTGAAAGAAATAGCCCTTGTCATGGTCAAACAGCTTTTTGGTCACAATATGACTACCGCGCACCAGCCGGACCTTTTCTTGCGTCACAACATTGAGCGTATCGCCAGTCAGATCGGCCACCCAAGGCCCCGCCGCATTAACCAGAGCGCGGGCTTTATGCGTGCTCAGCGCGCCACTGATTTGGTCGCGCAAAGTAATCTGCCACAGCCCACCCAGCCGCTCCGCCGCCACAACTTTGTTCTGCGTCAGCACCGCAGCCCCGGCCTCTACCGCTGCCCGCGCATTAAGCACAACTAGCCGGCTATCTTCGACCCAACAGTCAGAATATTCGTAGGCTTTGGCATACTGGCTTTGCAGCACCGCCCCTTCAGGCGATTGGCGCAAATCAAGGCTCGACGTGCCGGGCAGTATCTCGCGCTTGCCCAAAATGTCATAAAGAAACAGCCCCAGCCGGATCAGCCAAGCCGGACGCCGCCCCTTTGCCCATGGCATAAATATTTGCAAGATCCGCGAGGTTGGCGTATCGCTGTCAAACCGCATATCTTTATGATATGGCAGGATAAATCGCATGGGCCAGCTGATATGCGGCATGGCCTGTAGCAGCGTTTCGCGCTCTTTCAGCGCCTTAGACACAAGCCCCAGTTCAAAGAATTCAAGATAGCGCAGCCCGCCATGAAACATCTTGGTCGAGGCAGATGACGTGGCCGATGCAATATCGCCCATCTCAGCCAGCGTAACGCTTAAACCGCGCCCCGCCGCATCGCGCGCGACCCCGCAACCATTGACCCCACCGCCAATGACAAAGATATCAACGACGCTCTCATTATGCTGCGGTTTTGGCATGCATTCCCCCGGCTCGACCATGATTAGGCCGATACGAGACATGTCAAATGTACCGCGCCAGCCAGTTAGCAGAGTGATGGTGCGGCACCTAGAATGTCAACTTTGGAGTTCAGTTATTCTGGCATCCCGCCTCGATGCCAATAACCACATCCGCCCCGGCCTCGCCCACCGCATCTGGCGTTTGCGGGTTGCTCAACAGCGCGCTGCGCAACGCCGCCACGGGGGCTGCAATACCGGCGCAAAGCCCGGCCTCATTCACTGTCGCGCAGCCGCTTAGCCCAGTCAGAACCACCCCCGTGAGAGCGCCTAATCGCATCATCAACCCGCCCTTGTGTGTCTTGCATTTGCTGTAGCTGGTGCGCCCGCGCCCGGCTTGTCTTGCGCCGCCAAAGCCAAACAGCCAAAACCGCGACACCAAGTGCGGCCAAACCCGCATTCATGTCGCCCAGCCCTTGCGCCGCGCCAGCGCATAAACCGCTTCTGTCGCCAGCCCAACAACTGCGGCCACCACCGCGACCACATCAGCATCACCGACCAACAGCTCAGCCGCTTCCAGTCCAATAACCAGGCCAACACCGTAGCGAATAATAATCCGTGCAATAGGTCCGGTCATGATTTGCCTCCAAACAGCGCGGTGAGAAAAGTGACTATTGCCGCCCAGAGTGAGCGCTTCGCAGCAGCGGCCTTCACAGCAGCCGGCGCAGCCTCGCCCAAAAATTCATAATGCGGCCCGTCAATAAAATCTGGCCCGGCATGGCGCTTGGTATAGGCGTGTACTGCCGCCTCCAGCCCTGCCGAGCTACACGCCAGCTCAGCCAATGAGCGGTCCCAAACCCCGCCCCAACGCAGCTCAACCCCAAGCTGAGATGCAGCCTCCTGCATGGCCTCAGCGACCGGATAAATCAGCGGCCAGTCCCAACGCATTGCGCCGTTAGCAAAAGGCACCAGATCAACAGCATGGCCGGTGCCATCCGCGGTAATTTGATGATTGCTCTTATGTTTATGGCCGTCTTTATGGGTGACGATCTTACCCGGCTTGCTACGGCCTTGTTGGTACAGCGCATTTTGCTCTGCCGCCGTCCGCGCGCCGCCGCCAACGCTAAAGTCTTGAACCGTCAATACAATTGCCAGCTCAACAACCTCGATCAGCCGAGGATGGACGCCGCTCAAATTGGCGCGCGATTTTTTGCTTAGAGAAAAACTCATGGCATTCCCTCATAGGTGCCCATATAGGCGAAGGAATATCATCTGCGTGTATTTTGGTTAACAAAGCCGGACAGCGCCGTGCGCAAACTGCCGGCTCTTTGCGCCGCTTTTAGGTGCCCTTGGCCTGCAAAAAGTTGATCAACCCAGCGGTCGAGCCGTCTTTGCCGCGGGTACCTTCGGCGCCGGTAACCATAGGCCCAAGCGCCGTGGCCAGTTCTTTGCCCAGCTCAACGCCCCATTGGTCATATGAATTGATGCCCAGAACAACGCCCTCAACAAACACCCGGTGCTCATACAGCGCAATAATTTGCCCCAAAACATAAGGGGTTAGCTGCGCATAGGCCAGCGTGGTCGAGGGCCGATTACCGGGGAAAACCCGGTGCTTGGCCTGCCGATCACGCTCATCTCCAGTCAGCCCGCGCGCCGCCATAATCGCCTGCGCCTCAGCAAAGGACCGCCCCCGCATCAGCGCCTCAGACTGCGCCAAACAATTGGCAATCAGCAGCTGGTGTTGCCCATGCAAAGCGTCTTCATGCCCCCGCGCCGCGACCAGAAACTCACAGGGCACAATCCGCGTGCCTTGATGGATAAGCTGGTAAAAAGCATGCTGCCCATTGGTGCCCGGCTCGCCCCAAACCACAGGCCCCGAATCAACCGCCAAATCGCTCCCATCCATCGCCACACGCTTGCCGTTCGACTCCATCTCAAGCTGTTGCAGATAGGCTGGAAGCCGCGCCAAAAGATTGTCATAGGGCAGCACAGCGCGCGTAGTATAGCCGCAGACCTGATTGTGCCAAATCCCGCTCAGCGCCAGCATGGCTGGTATATTATCCGCCCAATCCGCCTCGCAAAAATGCCGGTCCATCGCCTGTGCACCGCGCAAAAACGCAGCAAAATTCTCCGGCCCGACCGCTAACATGAGGCTCAGCCCTATCGGCCCCCAAAGCGAATAGCGCCCGCCAACCCAGTCTTCAAAGCCAAACACCCGCTCGGCAGCAATGCCAAATTGCGCGGTCTTTTCCTCCGCCGATGAAAGGGCGGCAAATTGCGCCCCTGGATCGGCCACTTTGGCCTGCATCCATGCCCGCGCCGTCGCCGCATTGGTCATGGTTTCAATCGTAGTAAATGTCTTAGAGGCAACAATAACAAGCGTCGTTTCAGGATCACATATCCGCAAAACACCAGCAATATCAGCAGGGTCAACATTTGACACAAAGTGACAGCGCGGCCCGTCATGCGCCGGGGCCAATGCCAGTGTCGCCATAGCCGGGCCAAGATCAGAGCCACCAATACCGATATTGATAATATCGGTAATCTTGCCGCCCTGCCCGGCAAATGCGCCGCTGCGCACCTCGTCAGCAAACCGCCCCATCCGGGCCAAAGTGGCACGCACTGGCCCAGTTACATCGGCACCGTCAACCATAACAGCGTCGCCATCAAGGTTGCGCAAAACCGTGTGCAAAACAGCCCGGCCCTCGGTCTCGTTTATCACCGCGCCGCCAAACATTGCCGCACGTTTTTCGGCCACACCCGACTTTTCTAACAACCCAATCAGCAGCGCCCGCGCGCCCGCATCAATCGTGGTTTTCGAATAATCGAACAACATCCCATCATGGCTGACCGAAAAATCTTTCGCCCGACCCGACTGCTCAAACAAATCCGAAATCGCCGTGTCTTGCTTCTCTGCCCGGTAGTCTTTCAGCTCATGCCACATCGCTTAACTCTCCGCCCAATGAATGGTAGCGCCCGGCAATACCGCCGCCACCGGTGCCTCGCTCGAAGGCAGGCTCTGCGCCCGCTCAAACGCCGCTCGCTTCGCCGCGCCCGTGATCACAATATGCCGGGTTTTCGCCGCCCTTAGCACGGCAGCACTCAGCGTAATACGCGGCTCCGGCGCGCCCGGCGCGCGCATTGGCAACAGCAGCTCATCGCCATTCAGCGCCGCGTCCAAAAGATCAGCACCGGGGAAGATAGATGCCGTGTGCATATCAGCCCCCATGCCCAGCAGTACAACATCAAGCGGCAGATGCGGTGCCAACCCGGCAGCCAAAACCGGCAGCACTTCTTCGGGCCGCTCAGCTGGGGCATAAAGCGGCACAAGCTGCGCCTTAGCCGCAGGCCCGGTCAGCAAGCGTTGCCGCAAAAGCCGCGTGTTCGAGCGCTCAGAACTCTCCGGCACCCAGCGCTCATCGGTCAGCAAAACAAACACCCGCGCCCAGTCCAAGTCAGCTTGGCTCAGCACATCAAATATCGGCCCCGGCGTCGTGCCGCCGGGCACTGCCAGCGCCGCACTCTCACCCTCGGACAGCGCCACACGCAGCTCATCCGCGATCTGCCCAGCAAGCGCGGTCATCATCACGCCCGCATCCCTATACTCAATAAACTGCATTTGGTTCATCCTATACGCGAACTTCGCCGCACTAGCCTTTGATATCACGCCATTTTCTACCTTCGCGCTCCAACAAGCGCGTGGCTTCTTCCGGCCCAGCTGACCCGGTCGCATATGGTTTTGGCACATCATGGCGCGCCTCAAGCCCGGCAATAATTGGGTCAATCCAGGCCCAAGCCGCCTCGACCTCATCACCGCGCATAAACAAGGTCTGGTTGCCCCGGATCACGTCCATGATCAGCCGCTCATAGGCATCCGGCGCCTCAGCCCCTTCGCCAAGCGCCTCGGCAAATGTCATATCAAGCGGCACATCGACCAGCCGCATCCCGCCCGGCCCCGGCTCCTTAATCGTCACCTGCAGATCAATGCCCTCATTCGGCTGCAACCGGATCGACAGTATATTGCGATGCCCCGCCGCGTCGCCCTCAAAAATCCTGTGACCAAGATCTTGGAACACCACAGAAATCTCAGATGCCCGCGCTTTCAGCTTCTTGCCAGTGCGCAGATAGAACGGCACGCCTGCCCACCGCCAATTGGCGATCTCGCAGCGCATTGCAATAAAGCTCTCGGTAAATGAGCGTGGGTTCTCAGCATCGGCCCGATAGCCATCAGTCTCCTCATCGGCAGCATATTGACCGCGCACAATATGGTGCGGATCGACCGGCTGTAACGCACGGATAACTTTTAATTTTTCATCACGCACCGCATCAGCGCTAAACTCGCTCGGCGGCTCCATGGCAATCAGACACAAAAGCTGCATCAGGTGGTTTTGAAC
>JAESRD010000038.1 GCA_016764835.1 Paracoccaceae bacterium
ATGATACCCCCGCCGGTCGGCATCGGGCTGTTCGTCGGCGCAAAGGTGGCCGGTATCACCCCCGAAGAGCTGCTCAAAGCCGTGATCCCGTTCTTCTTGCCGCTCTTCGCGGGCCTCGCGCTGATATCTTATGTGCCCGCCGTGACCGAATGGTTGCCCGCGCTGATCATGGACAGATAGGGGCGTCGCGCGCCAAGGGCACAAATATCCCGATCCGGTTCTTGATCCCGGCCACTGAAATCTGTGCGATTTCTTTGACCGGATGCGACGCAATCTGCGCGGTCCCTGGCCCGGTCAATATTGGGATCGACCGGTTCTTGGCCACCTGCTCCAGCCGGGCGACAATGTTCATGGCGCCGCCAATCGCTGTATAATCCAGCCGCTGTTCAGTGCCAAAATTGCCAACGCTGCATTCGCCGCTCTCAATGGTGACAACCGCTTCCATCAGGTCAGGCTGTGCCTTGAGCCGGACCTGAATAGCCAGCCCGGTCTCAATGGCCAAATCAGCATGGTTCTCTTGCACATTGGGGGCATTCCAAAACGCCAAGACGGCATCACCGAGGTATTTGTCGATGGTACCGTTGCGTTTCAATATTTCATCTGTAACCAAAGCATAAAACGCATTAGCCCGTTTTGAGGCGGCATCAGAGCCGTGCTCGTCAGAATAGGACGTGAAGCCGCGCAGATCGACAAGCAACGCGGTAATCGGGCGTTTCTCGACCGGCAATTTGTCGGTTTTCACGCTGGGTGACAGATATTTTGCATCTTGATTTTCAATGGCTTGCTGCTGCACGGCTTGGTCTGTCAAATGGCGCATGATCAAAATACCATAATGAGCAAAGAGCAAAACTGCCGCCGCCAGTGCGCTCATTGCGGTGCTCAGTTGCAGGGTCCAAGCAACGATCGAGTTGGTGTAATTCGCCACTGTTAACGTGTCAGCCTCAACCATAAGGGCAAGGATCGTGCGGCCAAGCGACAGCAATGAATAAATGGCCAAAGCCCACAAAATTGCCTTTACCATCTGCGATTTTGCGTCGCGCAAATTAGCAATCGTGCCAAAGAGCATAATACCCGAGACACCAAACGTCATGATGATTGTGCGCCAAATAAGATCAGGCCTGATATGCCTGAACCAGATCATCAGCACCAAAATGCCAAGGGCAAACCCGGCAAACTTGCGCCACGGCACGGCGCGATTGTTGATGGCAAAAAGCCCGGCGGCAAAGAATATTGCCGTGGTCAAATACGGGATGTTGGTCAAGTATGTGGCCAGCACCGGGTCAAAGCTGTCGCGGGTCCAGTCAAGTGTGAGGGCCAGCGCGAGGCTGGCATAGCAAAATGCAAAGTAGAAAGCTGAGTGCAGGCGCGGAAATTTGCGCCCGACCACCAAGAAGCTTATTGCGAATGTGGCCAACAAAAATGGGCCAAGCAATTGAAAATATGTCACGGTAAAATCCGATAATCAAAGAGCTATAGTATAGCAGCCATCCGCCGTGACGCTAGCCGCGCCAACTACAGGTTTCCCTTACCAATAGTTAGGATTGTTCTGGCCAGCTTCGATTCAGTTTGGATAGTAAATCTTTGTTAAACAGCGCACTAACCGCATTTGACAGCGGGACTGACCTATCCATCTGCCGCCTAAGCCTCACCCTGTCCCAGGTGACATAACGGGTTCCGGCATGGGCTATAACGGTCGCATTCGCGCTGTGGCCCGGCCCTTGCAAAAATGACATCTCGCCAACAAACCGCTGCGTCGGCAGAGGCGATTGTTTGCCGTTGCGTTTGATAATTATCGAGCCTTCAAGAATAAAATAAAGGCCCGATGGCGGTTTGCCTTCATCACAAAGCAGCGTCTCAGCAGAGGCCGTTTCCCATTTGGCATGCCGCATAATGCGGCGAAATTGACCGGGATTAAATGTTGGAAAATGCTGATACAGGTCGCGCATTTTAGCGCTCATTCTAAAAGTTGAACGGTCTAGCAGAACATAGCTCAGCGCGTAGATATTGGCCAAGGCCAATAATGAGCTTGCAAATATGGCCTCCCACATTGGGGCGTCGGCGACGGTAAAATAGTAGAGCACATAACAAAGCGTGCCGATAAGAAGCAAAATGCGCAGCCAGTATTCTTGGCGCATTACCAAGCCCAACAGCTGAAATGCCACGGCCAACAGCGCAAAAAAGCCCGGAGAGGCAAATACGGCGAGGTCGAGGACCATTGGCTAGGTCAAAAAATGCAAAAATGCGGGCATCAATGTGGGCTTCCAACCTTTTTCAAAACCGTTCGAGACTTGTCGGCTACTGTATCAGCCAGATCAATACAAGATATAGCCAGTTTCGACTGTTCCGGCTTTTTGCCGCGCCAGCCGCACCGGAGATAGGGCCGGTGCTAATCGGCATCTGGCTGTGAAGGCGGGGCTGCTTTTTGAAAGGCCGGAAGAGCGTCCAACGCTGTAAAAACGCGACTGATTGTTGGATAGGGGCTTAGATTAACATTGAAACGCCGGTTGTTCCAAACCTGTGCATACAGACAAATATCAGCCAGTGTCGGTGTGTCGCCATGGCAATAGAGCCCGGTCTGCGCGCTGCCCGCCAAAGTGGTCTCAAATGCTGAGAATGTGGTGTTAACCCAATGTGTAAACCACTGCGCAATCGCCGTATCATCAGCGCCGAATGTGGTTTTGAGATAGGTCAGAACCCGCAGATTATTCAGCGGATGCACCTCGCAGGCAATCATATTTGCAAGGGCGCGGACACGGGCGCGCGCATTGGCCGTTTCGGGCAGTAGAGTGGGCGTGGGGTGGGCCTCATCAAGCCATTCAATGATTGCGATAGACTGCACCAAAACCGTGCCATCATCCAACTCCAATGACGGGACCAATCCGGCGGGGTTAAGCGCCAAATATTCGGGGCTGCGCGTGGCCCCGTCACGCAAATCATAGCCGAGATAGTCTGCATCCAGGCCTTTTAGGTTCAGGGCAGCCCGCAGCCTTGTCGATGTTGAGGAGCGGAAATAGTTATGCAACTTCATAGGTCACCTTTGAGCTTTCGCTGGTATAATGGCAAAACCGGGCCTCGGGATTTTTGTTTTGACCCGCCCGATTGTTCAACAATTGTCGCGCATATATGTGCCTTTGTTAAGCATCTTTGCGCGTGTTCGTAAGCCCAGATATGTTAAATTGCCCGGTGAGAAAGCGTCAATGACCGTGTCATTGCCTTCAGGCCCGCGCCCTTGGTTTTGGCGCTTTGGCGGGGATTTGTCAGGTGCGTGTCGGGCTTGTGTCGGGGTGCTAACGTGGTCAAAATGCGAGCGACGGTCAATGTTCTGGCACCGTTAGCAAAACATTTGAGGCAAGCATGATCATACGCACCCTACGTGAAGACCGGGGCTGGTCGCAGGAACAACTGGCAGAAACGTCAGGGGTATCCGTGCGCACCGTCCAACGGATTGAACAAGGCGGGCGCGCCAGTTTGGAAAGCCTAAAATGTTTCGCAGCCGTTTTTGAAACAACCATTCCTGAACTTAGGAAGGAAGACCAAATGCCTGAACATAGCGCCCCAGATTTACCCCCAAACGTGCCTCCAAACACTGGTCCCCAAACCAGCCGGCCGATAGAAAGCCCAGAGCCGGTAGCCCGGCAAAAAGCCGAAGACCTGCCGGGCTTGACCGAAG
This sequence comes from Paracoccaceae bacterium, assembly GCA_016764835.1. The sequence goes on from JAESRD010000038.1 coordinate 3,671, forward strand.
ACGACAAGGCCGCCCTGCGCTATGCCCGGCACTTGCGCGAATATGATACCTGGTACGATGATGAGCACGGCTGGGACGGCCCAGAGCACCGCCGCAAAGCCCGAGATCCAAATTTGTCATCAGAGGAAAACCAGATATTGGCTCAGGTGCGCCGGGAGCGTGGCTTCTACATTCAACTGGCCGGGTTTCTGGCGATCATTGGTTTTCTGTTCGTGCTCAACATGATGACCAGCCCCAATACTTTATGGGTTATCTGGCCAGCCTTTGGCATGGCCATCGCCACCATATTTCACGCTTTGCAGGTCTTTGGCCCCGCCCGCGCCTTGGGCGATGATTGGGAGCGCAATCAGGTAGAGAAACGGTTGCGCCAAATTGCCGATCGGCGCGGGCCGCGTTGAAACCGGGCCGCCCTTCACCTGCGCCGCCCGGCGCGGGTGGATTTGGCCTTATGCTGCGTCCATCCAGCGTTTTAAGCCATCAATGATCAACTCCAACCCAAAGCTAAACTCGGTCACACCATCATAGCTGCCATCAATAATGTGCAGCGCCGCTTCATGCATAAACGGATAGTCTTTTTGCGATAGCATTGGCAGATATTGGGCTGCTGCTGCTCTATATGCCTCTGGTTCAACGGGGTAATTCAGCTCCTGAACCGTATAGCCATAAATGTGGCTGTCTATAGCATTGCGCACCCAATCCGCCTGCGCATAGCTAAAGCCCGCCGTGACAAGACAGCCCAAAGTCGCATCAATGTCGCGCATGATCTCGCGGCCGGTGGTGATCCGGGAAATCAGCAGCTTTGGTGCCCAGCTGTGACGCAGCAAAACCTGACGCATCGAATGGGCGCGCCGGCGCATCATGTCTTCCCAGTCGCCACCTACCGCCGGGCTTTCAACCTTTGCAACCACCTGATTAAGCATCAGATCAATCAAGCCGTCCTTGCCGTCAACATGGTTGTAAAGTGACATCGCCGTGACCCCAAGTGACACAGCCAGCTTGCGCATTGTCACAGCTTCAACGCCCTCTTTATCAGCAAGCTCAAGCGCTTTGATGACAATTTTATCGGCGGTCAAAGATCTGCTCTTCATTCAGTATTGGCTTTGTTTTGGGACATAACATATATGCCGAACGGGGTTGATTTATATACGATGTATATGTATTTGATGAGGCAATCAAATATACAGTGTATATTTAACAGTACTAAAGGAGAACGCTCTATGCCCGTCATGACAAAAATCTCAACGCTTTGGATAGTCGTCCTCTTCAATATGATATTTGCGGATGTGCTGTCCTACATGTATCCCGGTTTCTTAGCCGAGATTACCACCGGCATTGTCGAAGGCGTCACAATTACGCCGATGCTGCTGATCGTCGCGGCCATCTTCGTTGAAATCGCTATTTTGATGATTTACCTCAGCAGGGTTCTGAGCCAATCCACCAACCGTATTGTGAACCTTGTCGCTGTTGTGATCACGTTGGCCTTTGTCATCGGCGGCGGTTCACTGAAACCGCATTACATCTTTTTCGCATCATTTGAGGTGATTGCCCTGCTCTATATTGGCTACCTGTCTTGGAAATGGCGCGAAGACGCAGCGCTTACCCCGCGCTAAAACTTGATCACTAATTTGCCCCGGACCGCGCCGCGCCCCGTGCGCTCCAACGCATCTGGCACCGCAGAAAGTGGCAGCACCGCCTCTAGGCGCGGCGTGATCTGCCCGGCGGCGGCCAGGCGGGCAACGCGCTCAGTCAGCTGCCGCCCCGCCGCTACCACCAACATGCTGACAGTTTTTTTCTGTGCCCTAAAGACCAGCCCGCCAATGACCAGCGACAGCAGCACTGATACGTCGCCGCCCACCGCCTTGTAGACCCCGCCAGACGCCAAAGCTCTGGCTATCTGGCGCGGCCCGCGTGTGGCCACCATGTCAAGTATCTTGTCCCATTTGGCGCCGGTCTTGGTAAAATCAACCTTGCGGTAATCAATCACCTCGTCGGCCCCCAGCGATTTTAACCAACCGGCTTTTTCGGCGGTATCAACCGCCGTGACATGCGCGCCAGCCGCTTTGGCCAGTTGCAGTGCCATCGTCCCCGAGCCGCCACCGGCGCCGTTGATCAAGAGCCTTTGGCCTTTTTCAAGGCCATCTGTCCCGGCCACCGCGATACCGCCCGCTTGTGGCAGGCAGGCGGCAACCTCATCTATGAGACGATCGGGGACTTCGACCAAATCAACCGCAGGTATGCAGGCATATTCGGCAAACCCACCACGGATCATGACAATATCAGCCATGACCCGTTGACCCAAAACCGGATCAACAATTCCGGGGCCAAGCTTGTCAACAATGCCAACAATATCTGAGCCCAGCACCTGTTGTTTGGGCCGCGTCAGCCCGCCAACAAGCCGGGCATAGAACGGGGCGCCTACCAGATATTCCCAGTCCGACAAGTTTACCGCGCAAGCCAATACCCTGACCCGAACCTGCCCTTTGCCCGGTTCCGGCACCGCAATGTCGGTAAGGCGCAGCACTTCCGGCCCGCCATAGCGCTTATATACAACGGCTTTCATCACTGTTCCTGACATCTGACATGCTCTATTGTTGAACGTCTTTGCGGGTTACGCAAGCCCGTTTGGCATCTCGTGCGCCAAAGGTTTGGAACGGCCAGGGCAGAGTTTTGGTCGCCAAAATGGGCGGCGAAACCCCCAGCCCTCAATTTGAGAGCCGCTAAACTCAAACACGTTGGAACGGCAAAATATGTATAAAATTAGGCGCTTAGAGAGGATACTTCATCAAGTGGGTAAATCGGACGTGGCACTTTTTGATAGTCGAGAAGATTATAATTGACTGTGCAAAGCGCCCCGCTGTCGCAGACAATAATCCGCCCGGCAATCGGGCCAAATGCAGCGCGAAAATGCTGCATAGATTTCAGCCCGACAACATGCGCTTCTCGGGGATTGATGCCAAACATTTCAAACTGGTTCAGATCGTACATCTGGTGCGCAATACTGACGATGAGGATATCGATGCCGCCCACCTGCACCACTGCTGTCGCGCCATAATCGCGTTTCTGCCCGCCAATGATAGGGCCAGTGCCGATCACCACCCCTTGACCAAGCCATTTGATTACGCCCGTCACACAGATCGGGCCGCCGCCATATTGCGGCGCTGTTTTGCCGCCCAGTTTGAGACTGACAGTCTCGCCTATGGATTTTTTTTGCAGCAGCGCGGCTGCCTCGGCATCTATGAGCGGGCCAAAACAAGCATTTTGAATGTCAGCATCAAGCAGCGCGCCGAGCAATGCGGTCGAATCTCCATAGGCGCCGGCGCCGGGATTATCGGCATAATCGGCAATGATCAACGGCCCGCTGCCGCCTTTCCAGTTGCGCGCGACCAGTGCCGCTTCATCAACCGATAGATAGGTGTTTAAGCAGTCAGCTCGTTTGTTCCAAATATCATCGGCAATTTCTTCTGCGATCTCTTGCGCGCCAGCCAGAGCAACCTCGGCGGTGACCAATACTGTGGGGCCAACATCACGAATATCGGCGCACGGAAAAGCACCATTGATACTGACAGCGTAGACGCCCTTTCGGGCTTCAAAGGCGCGCGCCATTGCTTGGCGTTCAACCATCGGGCCAATATCTGTGCGGCCCCCATTGGCTTTTTCCAGCATCGGCCGGTAGGCGCGCACTGTTTCGGGGTTGATCTCGCCACTGATCGTACGCATCAGCAGCTCGGCCACCCGCCTGCCTGTCATGCGCGAATCTACATGCGGATAAGTGGTGAGTGACACGAGGATCTGGGCTTGTTCACACATCACAGCGGTGACATTCGCATGCGGATCAAGCGAGACCGCGATCGGCAGGTCAGGGCCCACAATGGCGCGCATCCGGCGCAAGATTTCGCCCTCGCCATCCTCATAAGACGCGGTGACCATGGCCCCGTGCAGCATCAGCAAAACCCCGTCCCAGACGCCTGATTTGGCGGCGCTGAGCAGCGGGGCGCAGAGCGCTTCGAAAGCGCTGTCAGTCACCGGGCCGCCGGGGCCCGCCGAGGCGCTGATCACATGGGTTATGTCGCATTCATGCAATTGGGCAACATCAAGTACGCCAGCAAGCTCAGTATTGGCATCACCGCGGGCCGCAATCGCTGCGGGTCCGTCCAGCAGGTAGCGATTCTCAAAATCTGCTATATCTGTCGGGAAAATATTGAACGTGTTGGTTTCATGGTATATTTCGGCAGTCAAAATGCGGACACCCATGGGTATGTTCCTTTATAGCGGGTGGTGACAGGCAACAGGGTGGCTGTCTTGTGTAGACAAGATTGGCGTCTCGTTCCGGCAAATGGCCGCCGCCCTTGGGCACCGCTCAGCAAAGGCGCAGCCCGGTGGCAGGTCAAACGGGCTGGGCACTTCGCCCTCCAGCGGTGCAATAATACGGCGCAGCTTTGGGTCTGGCGCAAAAGTGCTGTCCATCAATGTTGCCGTATAGGGGTGGCGCGCGGCGGCGTTTGTGTCGGGCAATGCCTCGACCACGCGGCCCAAATACATGACCATGATCTCATCGCAAAAGTAGCGCACAAGGCTGAGATCATGGCTGATGAACAGATAGGTCAGGCCCAGATCATCGCGTAATTGTTCCAAAAGGCTAATGATCTGCGCCTGAACTGACACGTCCAAAGACGCCGTTGGCTCATCCAAAACCAGCAGCGAAGGGCGTAGAGCCAAGGCGCGGGCAATGCCGACACGTTGCTTCTGACCACCAGAAAGCTGATGCGGAAAACTGCTGGCAAGGCCAGGGTTGAGGCCAACCATGTTCAACAGTTTATCGACCTCTTCTTCCTCAGTGCCGGTAGGCTTGCGCCCCTGCACCTCAAACGGCTCCATTACCGCGCGCGCAATCGTATAGCGCGGGTCAATCGCAGAATATGGGTCTTGAAACACCATCTGCATATCGGCCCGCAAGGCCCGCATCTGCGCTGGGGTTTTTGCCCGCAGATCACTGCCATCAAGTTTTACGCTGCCATTGCTCGGCTCGATCAACCGCAAGATCAGCCGGGCCAAGGTAGATTTGCCGCAGCCCGACTCGCCGACAACGCCGACAACCCGCCCAGAGACCAGATCAAAGGATACATCATTGACCGCATGCATGGCCCGGGCCTTGCGAAATGGGCCGCCAGAAATGGTGAAGCGTTTGGAAAGGTTGCGCACTTCGAGTTTGTTGGTCATTGCACCGCTCCGGCAAAATGGCAGGCGGCAGCACTTTGGCCCTTGGTCACAAAACCCGGCCTGTCTGTGGAACAAATCGCTTGCGCAGCCTTGCAGCGCGGATGAAACGCGCAGCCTTTGGGATAGTTGACCACCGTCGGCACAGTGCCGGGAATACCAGTCAGATGCTCATCCTCGCTCAGACCTTTCGGGATGCAGCCAATAAGCGCTTGAGTATAGGGGTGCTGCGGCGCATGAAAAATATCCTCTACCGGCCCATGTTCAATCGCCCGGCCTGCATACATTACCACCACTTTGTCACAAGTTTGGGCGACGACGCTCATGTCATGGGTGATCAGCACCAGCGCCAGATCACGCTTCTTAACCAGATCATCAAGCAGCCGAATAATCTGCGCCTGCACGGTGACATCAAGCGCCGTGGTCGGCTCATCGGCCACCAGCACATCCGGGTCTGCGGCCAGCGCCATGGCAATGACAATACGTTGTTTCATACCGCCAGACATCTGGTGCGGATAACGGTCGCAGATCGTTTTTGGCTCAGGTATCCGCAATGTGCCCAGAATTTCGATTGTCCGCGCCCGCGCCTCGCGCGATGTCATGCCAAGATGCAGCTTGGCAACCACATCCACCTGCGGGCCAATCTTTTGTAGCGGGTCGAGCGAGGTCATCGGGTTTTGGGTAATCAGCCCCAAACGGCCACCGCGCAGCTTGCGGTAGACAGGCTCGGCCAATGTGGTCAGCTCTTGGCCGTCAAAGATGATAGAGCCTGCGGTGATCCGCCCGCCTGACAAAGGCAGCAAGCCCATAATGCTCATAGCCGTCAGTGACTTGCCTGAGCCGCTTTCGCCAACTATGCCAAGTGTCTCGCCCTTGGCCAGTGAAAAGCTGACACCAGAAAGCGGGGCAATCGGGCCAAAGGCAACTTCAAGATCGCGGACTTCAAGCATGTTCACGCCCCCTTTATCCGGTCGCGGATATCAAGCGCACGGATCAGCTCATCGCCAAATAGGTTCACGGCAATCACCGTCACCGCCACGGCAACGCCCGGAAAGATGATAACCCACGGGCTGAGGAAAAGCTGCGCCGTGCCGCTTGACATCATCGCCCCCCAACTAGGGGTCGGCGGCTGCGCGCCAAGGCCAAAGAAGCCCAATGTCGCCTCCAGCACAATGCCGTCACCAATCGCCAGCATGCCGACCACAATCACCGGCGCAATCGCATTTGGTAGCAGATGTTTGAGCAAAATATGACTTGGTTTAGCGCCAAGGTTTATCGTCGCCTCAATAAACGTCTCGCCCTTAAGCCGCACGATCTGCGCCCGTGTCAGCCGGGTGAACTGCGCCAGATAGGCAATGGCAATCGCAAATGTCGTCGAGGTCAGGCCGGGGCCAATAATGGCCACGAATATCAGCGCGATCAAAATGTCGGGGAAGGACCAAGTCAGGTCAACGACCGTCATCACCGCGCGCTCAAAGAAGCCGCCAAAGTAGCCCGCCGCCGCCCCCAGCGCCATGCCAACGCTGACCGAGATCGAGATCGCGGTGGCGCTGACAGAAAGCGACGTGCGCGCGCCGTATATCACCCGCGAAAGCACGTCGCGGCCAAACTGGTCTGTGCCAAGCAAATGCGGCCAGCCCGGCGGCGCATTGCCGTTCATCAGGTCTTGCTTGGCATAGTCAAACGGAATGATCCACGGCGCAAAAATAGCCGTTAGAACCAGCAAGATGAGAAACCCACCTGCAATCCTGCCGAGCCAAGAGCCAAAGGCACGGCTGACAGCGGTTTTTCTAAGCCCGAGCACGGCGCTTGATATAGATGTCATTTCTTTGCCTCTCTGACCCGTGGGTCCATTGCGGCCTGTGCCACATCTCCAACCAACGTGCCGATCATGACGGCAAGCGCCAGCATCAAAAGACAAGCCTGAACAACGGGATAGTCGCGCTGGCCAAGTGCGCGGATAAGCAGCGAGCCCAGTCCGGGGCGGCCAAACACAAACTCAACAGTCACTGCGCCGCCCAAGATCCAGCCGATCCGCAGCGCCAAAATGGTCACCACCGGCAACATGGCATGCGGCAACAAATGCCGCATGAGAATGCTGGTCGAAGACAGGCCCTTGGCATGCAGCAGCACAACAAAATCCTCGCGCCGCACATCCATAAGCGCCACGCGGGTCACCCGCGCCACCAATGCCACGCCGCCAAAACCAATGGTCAACACAGGCAGCACCAGGCTCTCCCAGCCGCGCGCGCCCGATACAGGAAACCATTGCAGCCGCACCGCAAAGAACAAGATCATCAACAGCGCCAGCCAGAAACCGGGCACAGTCGAGCCCAACAATATGAACCCGCGCATGAAGTTTGCGACAGCGGCCGAGCGTGTGACGGCCGAGATCGTTCCAAAAATTATGCCTACAATGCTGGAAAACGCAAAAGCCAGCCCGCCCAGCTGCAACGAATAGGGCAAGTTCTGCGCAATAAGATCGGCCACCGGCCGGCGCAGCACAATCGCGTCGCCAAAGTCGCCCTGAAACATGGCGGCAATCCAGCGAAAATATTGGGTGAAGAGCGGCTGATCGAGCCCGTATTTTGCAATCAATCGCGCGCGGTCATCAGGCGATGAGCCGACACGAATAAGATTATCAATCGGGTCGCCCGGTAGCAAATGTACGATCATGAAGATCACGACCGATATCGAGATAGATACCGGGATCAGCATCAATGCCCGAAAGAATGTATATCGCAGCAGCATTGGGTTATCTTTCTGGGTGATGTTCACCCATCCCCGCGCCGGGAATGGGTGTTTTCATCGGCCTAGCTTACTCAACCACAGACATGTCGAGCACAGTTTGCGACCTAAACCGCGTGCCTTGAACCACTTCAGGTACACTCACCCGGTCCAGATTATAGGCAATGTTCTTGGTCGGCTGATAGATCGGTACAAACAGATGCTGAGCCAGAACATATTCATGATAGGCGGTGAAATTGGCAATCCGCTCATCTGAATTATTGCTCTCCTCCATCGCCACATCATTCAAGCGCTGGCCCTCATCATCAACCCACATCGACACATTCGGATAGCCGATCCGCTCGCCAGAAAAGAACCAGTCCAAAATGTCGGAATTGTTCCAATCATAGCCGCGCACCGCCAGCTGATGCCTGTTGTTTTTATATTCATCGCGAATGGTCGAGCTATCAAAAACGGTGATCACCGCTTCCATGCCAATATCGGCCAGTTGCGCCTGAACCACCTGCGTCAGCGTGGTAAACTCTGTGCCATTCTGGGTGAATAGGCTGACCGACAAAGGCGTGCCGTCTTTGACCCGAATATTATCGTCGCCCATGACCCAGCCCGCGGCGTCCAACAAAGCATTGGCCCGCTCAAGATCATAAGAGACGTTAAGCGACCGATCGACCACCGCTTCTGGCAGCGAGCTGATCAGGAAGTTATGCGCCGGTGCGCCAACCCCATTATAAATCGAGGCGACAATCGCTTCTTGGTTGATCGCCAGCCCGGTTGCTTGGCGCACATTGATGTCGTCAAACGGCGGCGCGGTGACATTGATCGGCATATAGTGAATGCCCGTGCCCGGCATCTGAATGATGGTGATATTGCTCTCAACTTTCAGGATTTCGAGAAACGCTGTCGGCACGCCCAGCAGCATATCAATCCCGCCGGTCTTCAGCTCCAAAAACGCGGTTGACTGGTCAGGGATCTCGCGAAAAGTGATCTGGCCAATATGCGCCGCACCTTGGTTTTCTGACAGGTCAGAGGCCCAAGCATAGTCTGCGTTGCGCACCAGCACGGTTTCCAAGCCAATGGCAAAACTGTCAAGCATGAACGGCCCGGTGCCAACAGCGGCCGAGACGCCAAATTCGTCGCCCAGCTCATCATAAGCCACCTGCCCCGGTATGCCCATAAAAGTAGAGGACAGATTATAAAGCAAGTTCGGCTCTGGCCGAGACATAACCAGCTTAACCGTCAGCTCGTCAATAACCTCGACCGATGCAACTGCACCAACCAGATAGGCATTGTCAGTGTCAGCAAAATCAGGGATCCAGTCAGCCACAGTTTGGGCATTAAACGGCGTGCCGTCATGGAAGGTCACGCCCGCTTTCAAATGAAACACCCAAGACATGCCGTCAGCGGCCTCATCCCATGATGTTGCCAGATGCGGGTGGTAAGATTGATCAGCGTCCTGCTCAACCAAACGGTCATAAATCAGCGATGCAGCTGAGTTCAGGTTGCTCGACGTGATCGGGTTGTAAGATGTCGCCCCCAGCTCATCTGACGAAAAGGCGATTGTTATATCCTGCGCCAGTGCGGCGGTGGACATAAAACTGGCAGCGAGCAGCGCCGTTCCTGAAAACAGGCTTATCTTGGTCCTATTGGGCATTAGAATCGTCCTTTTCATATCTAGGGTCAGGACCTATTGATTTTATCATAGAAGTCTGAATCACTGCTCCCCAATAGGAGCAGTGATATGAGTGATCTTTTCTGGCTTTCGGATGCACAAATGAGAATTAACCGATAATTATGAAATTAATGTTTACGATTATAAAAAGCCCACTTATAATTCAAACCAGTTAATTCCAGTTATTGGTGCGAATCCAGACGATGGTTTTAAAATAGGAAT
>JAESRD010000039.1 GCA_016764835.1 Paracoccaceae bacterium
CTGACGCGGTTTATGCCGAGGCGGGGGCCGATGTTGTGGCCGATGCCGCAGCGATATTTGCCGGTGCCGACATTATTGCCAAAGTGCAGCCGCCACAAACCGGCGAGACCGCCCAGTTGCGCGACGGCCAAACCCTGATCTCGTTCTTCTATCCGGCGCAAAACGCCGAGGCGCTTGAGCAAGCCAAAGGCCAGGGTGCTACTGTCATTGCCATGGATATGGTGCCGCGCATTAGCCGCGCTCAGAAGATGGACGCGTTGTCCTCAATGGCCAATATCGCGGGCTACCGCGCCGTGATCGAGGCAAGCAATAACTTTGGCCGCTTCTTTACCGGCCAAGTCACGGCGGCGGGCAAAGTACCGCCTGCCAAAGTGCTTGTGGTCGGTGCTGGTGTGGCCGGTTTGGCCGCGATTGGCACGGCGACCTCGCTTGGTGCGATAACTTATGCATTTGACGTGCGCCCCGAAGTGGCCGAGCAGGTTGAGAGCATGGGCGCGCAGTTTGTGTTCCTCGACTTTGATGGCCCGGCACAAGATGGCGCTGCCACTGGCGGCTATGCGGCGGTCTCGTCGCCCGAATTTGCCGCGGCCCAGCTGGCCAAGTTCCGCGAACTGGCCCCCGATATTGATATCGTCATCACCACGGCGCTGATACCGGGCCGCGACGCGCCCGAGCTGTGGACCGCCGACATGGTCGCCTCGATGAAACCGGGCTCGGTTATCATCGACCTTGCCGCAGAGCGCGGTGGTAACTGTAAGCTGACGGTCAAGGACGAAAAAATCGTCACTGATAATGGCGTGACCATTGTTGGCTATACCGACTTTCCGTCGCGCATGGCCGCGCAAAGCTCAACGCTTTACTCAAACAACATCCGCCATATGGTGGCCGACCTGACGCCAGATAAAGACGGCGTGGTTAACCATAATATGGAAGATGATGTGATCCGTGGCGCCACGGTCACCCATGCGGGCGAAATCACCTTTCCTCCGCCAAAACCCAAAATTGCGGCGATTGCGGCCCAGCCGCGAAAAGACCCTCCCAAAGAGCTAACGCCTGAGGAAAAACGCGCAGCCGAGGTCGCGGCATTTAAGGCCCAGACCCGCAGCCAAGTGACCATGCTGGCCATCGGCGGCGCGCTGATGCTGCTGATCGGGTCTTATGCGCCCGCAAGTTTCATGCAGCACTTCATCGTCTTCGCGCTGTCATGCTTCATTGGCTTTCAAGTCATCTGGGGCGTCAGCCATGCGCTGCATACGCCGCTTATGGCGATCACCAATGCGATCTCTGGCATTGTGATCATTGGCGCGCTGTTGCAGATCGGCTCGGGCAATTGGATTGTGGTTATCCTCAGTCTTATCGCGGTGCTGATCGCGTCCGTGAATATCGTTGGTGGCTTTCTGGTTACGCGCCGGATGCTCGCCATGTTCCAAAAGTCTTAAGGAGGCCGGATCATGAGCATCGGTATCACCTCTGCCGCCTATATCGCGGCATCAGTTCTTTTCATCCTCGCCCTTGGCGGGTTGTCTAACCAAGAAAACGCCAAGCGGGCGATTTGGTACGGCATGGTCGGCATGGGGCTGGCGGTTTTTGCCACGGTCTTTGGCCCGGGCGTGCAAAACATTGGCCTGATCATCGTCGCGATAGCGGCGGGCAGCTTTGCTGGCTATTACATTGCGGGCAAAGTTCAAATGACGGAAATGCCGCAACTTGTGGCGGCGCTTCACTCGTTTGTTGGCCTTGCAGCCGTGTTCATCGGGCTTAATGCCGAGATAATGCTGGGCAGCATATCTGAGCTAAAAGCAGGCATGTCGGCCTCACTCAATGCCGCAGGGCAAGCGGCGTTTATGCATGAGCTGGACCTGACCGGCTTTGGCGAAAAACTGTTCCACAAAGATGCGGTTGAGATTGCCATCCTCAAGGTTGAGGTCTTTCTTGGCATTTTTATTGGTGCGGTTACCTTCACCGGCTCTGTCATTGCCTTTGGCAAGCTGGCGGGCAAGGTCGATGGCAAATCGGTCAAGCTGCCCGGTGGGCATATGCTCAACCTCAGCGCGCTGATCATATCGCTGGTGCTGGGCATGATGTATTTCAACGGCGCAGGCGTTTGGACCATGGTTTTGGTCGTGATCGTTGCGGGCTTTATTGGCTGGCATCTGATCATGGGCATTGGCGGCGCAGATATGCCGGTGGTCGTGTCGATGCTCAACAGCTATTCTGGCTGGGCTGCGGCGGCAATCGGCTTCACGCTGGGCAATGATCTGTTGATCGTGACCGGCGCGCTGGTCGGCTCATCGGGGGCGATCCTGAGCTATATCATGTGCAAGGCGATGAACCGGTCATTTATCAGCGTGATCCTTGGTGGCTTTGGCGGGGCTACCGGCCCGGCCATGGAAGTGACCGGCGAGCAAGTGTCAATTGATGCCGACGGCGTTGCATCGGCCTTGGACGAGGCCGATAGCATTGTCATTATTCCGGGCTACGGCATGGCGGTGGCGCAGGCGCAACAAAGCGTGTCTGAGCTGACCAAGCGGCTGCGGGCCAAGGGCAAGGATGTGCGCTTTGCCATCCACCCTGTTGCCGGGCGTTTGCCGGGGCATATGAATGTGCTCTTGGCCGAGGCGCGTGTGCCTTATGACATCGTGTTGGAAATGGACGAGATCAATGATGATTTCCCCAAGACCGATGTGGCGATTGTCATTGGCTCAAATGATATCGTGAACCCTGCGGCGCAAGACGACCCGAACAGCCCGATTGCTGGGATGCCGGTCTTGGAATGCTGGAAGGCGCGGCAAGTCTTTGTTTGTAAGCGTGGCCAAGGCACAGGCTATTCGGGGATCGAGAACCCACTGTTCTTTAAGGAGAACACCCGGATGTTCTACGGCGATGCCAAGAAGAGCCTTGATGATCTGCTCGCGCGGATAGACTAGAAAGTCGGGCGCGGGGATCCGCGCCTTCGGCGACGCCCGCCCTCCCGACCTATTTGGGGGGCGGGGCGTTTGCCCATTGGCCTTGGGCGAGATCGTCCAGCGTCCACTTGCCTATTTGCCAACGCACCAGCCGCAAGGTTGGGAAGCCGATAGCGGCGCACATGCGGCGAACTTGGCGGTTGCGGCCTTCGGTTATTGTCAGTTTTATCCAGCGGTCAGGCACGGATTTGCGAAAGCGTACCGGCGGATCGCGGGGCCATAGCTCTGGCGGATCAATGAGCGATGCGCGGGCCGGGCGGGTGAGACCGTCTTTGAGGGTCACGCCTTGGCGCAAAGGGGTGAGGGCGTCGTCGGATGGCTCGCCTTCGACTTGTACCAAATATGTTTTTGGCATCTTGTTCTTGGGGCTGGAGATTTTGGCCTGAAGGCTGCCATCATCTGTGAGCATCAAGAGACCTTCGCTGTCGCGGTCTAAGCGGCCTGCCGGGTAGACATTTGGCAGGTCGATGTAGCGCGACAGGGTTGGGCGCGGGCTTGGGCTTTTCTTGTCGGTAAATTGCGACAATACGCCGAAGGGTTTGTTGAAGAGTATGAGTTGGGTCATGGCGCTTGATGCGCCAGCTGGCCCTAAAATGGAAGGGCCAGCATTTGGTTAGCCGGTGAAGGGGGTTTCAGACACGGGGGTCAGCGGGCGGCCTTGCGTGAAGTACGAGATGAGGTTGTCGGCGGCCAGATCGGCCATGGCGTTGCGGGTATAGACTGAGCCAGAGGCGACATGCGGCAGCAGTGAGACATTGTCAAAACCGTAGAGTGCGCCGGGGACATTTGGCTCATCTTCGAAAACATCGAGGCCGGCGCCAGCAATAGTGCCGTTTTGCAGGGCGGCGATAAGATCAGGCTCGGAGACGCTCCAGCCGCGGCCAACATTGATCAAGACGCCTGACGGCCCGAGTTTTTCGAAAATCTCGGCGTTGATGACATGATGGGTTTGCGGGGTCTTGGGGACGATGCAGATGAGGGTATCGGTGGCTTCGGCCAGCGACGCGAGGCTAGGGTGATAGTCGTAGTGCAGCCCGTCTTGGCGATTGCGGCCATGATAGCTGACCCTAATGTTAAACGCCTCAAGCCGTTGCGCCACCATCTTGCCGATCTTGCCCATGCCGTAAATGCCAGCGTGACGGCCGCGCAAAGTGAGCGGGGTGACCGGGTAGGAGCCGCCAGCTGTCCAGCCACCAGCGCGCAGCCAAGCCTCAGACTTGGGCAGCTGGCGCACAGTGTTGATAAGCAGGGCGACGGCGGTGTCGGCCACCTCATCATTGAGCGCTTCGCTGGTATTGGTAACGATAATATTTTTCGACGCGGCATGGGCGACATCGATGCCTTCATAGCCTGCGCCAAAACCGGCGATGATCTTAAGTTTTGGCAGCGCGTCCATCAGCGCCGCATTGGCCGAACCAAAGGTGGCCAGGCCTTCAACGGTCTGCGCCATCTCTGCGGTAATATTGGCCACATCGCCATTGGGCAGCTCAATGAGAGTGTATGTGTCGTCAAACTTGGCGCGGTAACGCGGATGCGTGCCGCCGATCAGCAATAGGGTGGTCATGGGCTTTCCTCTCAGGCGGGGCGGTTAGCGCCCGCGAATTTTGGGGTCGAGCGCGTCGCGCAGCCCGTCGCCGATATAGTTGACGCTCAGCACGGTGAGCGAAATGCACAGGCCCGGCCAGAGCACACGCTCGGGGAATTTTTCCATCCTGTCAACGCTGTCGAACAGCAGTTTGCCCCATGTTGGGAAATCAGACGGGAAGCCGAGGCCAAG
>JAESRD010000002.1 GCA_016764835.1 Paracoccaceae bacterium
GCCGAGGCGCGCACATCTGAAAGCGGGGTAAAATCAGTGGCCAAGGCGGGCAAAGCGGCTGCGAAGCTGGCCGCGCTCCACGGTTGGCCGATGAGCGCGGCTTCAAAGCCCGCGGCCCGCGCGGGGGTGGCTGCCATGCCGCCAAATGCGGCGCGAGCATGGGTGATGATGCCGTCAGCGGTGGTGATGTTGAACCCGGCGCAAATGGCGGAGATGTCTTGATCAAAACGTTTTGATACTTTGTAGGCGCGCATTGCCGGGGCCTGTGCAGGCAGGCTGATGGCTTCGACGAATTCACCCGGTTGGCGGCCTTGCTTGCCGTAGCTGATGAAGAAATCTTCAAGCGGCATTTGGCGGGTTTTACCGGCGCGGCGCAGGTGGATCTGCGCGTCTAGGGCGATCAGCGCTGGGGCATTGTCGCCGATCGGCGAGCCATTGGCCAAGCTGCCGCCAATGGTCGCCCAGTTGCGGATTTGGACCGAGGCGAAGCGGGTGATGAGCGCGGCGTAGGATGGGTGGTAGCGGACCATGAGGTCGCCAAGGGCGGTCATGGTGACGCCGGCACCGATGTGCAGAATGTCGGTCTCATCGATGTTTTGCAGCTCGGTCAACCCACCGATGAAGGCCATGTTTGGCAGATCGCGCAGGCCCTTGGTGACCCAGAGCGCGGCATCGGTGCCACCGGCAATCAGCACGGCATCCGGGTTTTCGGCATACCAATTGGCGAAAGCATTGAGGTCGGTGAAGGGGGCTGGGGCTGGGGCGCGCCCTTCCAAAAGCTTGGCATCATCCATCCATGGCGGCGGCGCTTTGGCCCGTGCGGCCTCGGCGGCACGGATGATTGGCGCGTAGCCAGTGCAGCGGCAAAGATTACCGGCGAGGGTCTCGTCGTCGGCTGTTTCGCCCAGCAGATGCGCCGCCGCCAAAGCCACGACGATACCCGGCGTGCAAAAGCCGCACTGGCTGGCGTGATGGCGGATCATTTCGTCTTGGACCGGGTGCAACTGGCCCTCTGGCCCGGCAATGCCTTCGACAGTGCGTACAGCTTTCCCGGCGATCATCGGCATGAATGTCAAACAAGCATTCACCGCGCGCGGGCCGTGCTCGTCGGTGATCATTACCGTGCAAGCGCCGCAATCGCCCTCGTTGCAGCCTTCTTTGGTGCCGGTCAGCCCGGCCTCTAGCCGCAACCAATCGAGCAGCGATGTTTGCGGCGAGGTCGCGGCGCGAACATCTTCCCCATTCAGCAGGAAGCTGATTTCCATGATAGAACCTGCCGCGATACCCGAACCGGGACGGTTTTCGCTGTCGATGCGGCGTAGACAGCGCGTCCGTTCGCACAATCAAAACGACCAAATGCCCGTTTGGCAAGTCTTTTGATGTTTTTGGCGCGGGGCCGCGGGCAAATGCTTTGGGTATTGCCTCTATTCGGCGCGCGCTTCCCAAACCCGGTGCTGCCGGGTCATCCAGCCGCGCGCAGGCTCCAGCGCATCGGGCGTTAACTTGCAGGTCCGCACCCGGCCCTTTTTGGTGCTTTCAACCAGACCTGCGGTTTCTAACACGCCCAGATGGCGCAAAAATGTCGGCAGCGCGATATCATGCGGGTCGGCCAGTTCGGAGACAGAAGCCGGGCCGCGGGCCAGCCGTTCGACAACAGCGCGCCGGGTCGGGTCTGCCATTGCATGATATACATCATTGAGGGGGTGCTTGTTCATGGCGTTAACGAATCACTTCCCACGGCTCAGGTCAAGAGACTTAGATGCTGAGCTAACAAATTGAGGGTTCCGCCCAAGGCCCCCCCAAGATATTGTGGTGCTATGAGCTCTGATCCCCGATTCATTCACCTGCGCCTGCATTCTGAGCATTCACTGCTCGAGGGTGCTATTCCTGTTAAAAAACTGTTTGAGGGCGGGCTAAATCCGCGCGACAGAACCGGCAAGACGCGTCTGCCGAGCATGGTTGAGGCCGCAGGAATTCCCGCTGTGGCACTGACCGACAGCAACAATATGTTTGCGGCGCTTGAATTCTCAGAGGCGGCTGCCAAAGCCGGGGTGCAGCCGATTATTGGCTGTCAGATTTCGCTGGCCTATTTGGCGGTTGAGCCGGGCAAAGCGCCGCCCGCACCTGCCAGCATTGTGTTGCTGGCGCAAAATGAGGCCGGGTATCAGAACCTGATGAAGCTGAATTCATGCCTGTATCTGCCGGAGGATAACGTACCAGCGCAGGTGAGCATGGATGATTTGCGCCAGTTTGGCGACGGGTTGATCTGCCTGAGCGGTGGGCCAACCGGCCCGGCGGGGCGGCTGTTTGCAGCCGAGCAAGACGCGGCGGCGATTGCGCATCTGGGTCTGTTGCATGAGATATTCGCCGACCGGTTTTATATTGAGCTGCAACGTCACCCCGGTGAGGGCGGCCTGCCGGTGGCCACGCGTTTGGCCGAGCGCGGCGGCCTGAACTTTGCTTATGCGCGCGGCGTGCCGCTGGTGGCGACCAATGATGTGCATTTCCCCAAAACCGACCTTTATGAGGCGCATGACGCGCTGCTGTGCATTGCTGATGGGGCCTATGTTGACCAACAACAACCACGTCGTCGGCTGACACCGCAGCACTACTTTAAGTCTCAAGAAGAGATGGTAACTCTCTTTGCTGACCTTCCTGAAGCTATTGAAAACACTATTGAAATAGCCAAACGCTGCGCTGTGCGGTCGCATAAACGCGACCCGATATTGCCCAAGTTTGCCGATGATGAGGTGCAAGAATTGCGCCGTCAGGCAGAGGAAGGCCTCAAGGCGCGGTTGGCCGTTATCCCACTGGTTGGCCCGGTATCCGACTATGAAGAACGGCTGGAATTTGAGCTGAAGATTATCGAAGGTATGGGTTTTCCCGGCTACTTCCTCATTGTTGCAGACTTCATTCATTGGGCCAAAGACCGGGGTATTCCTGTGGGGCCGGGGCGTGGCTCTGGTGCGGGCTCGCTCGTTGCCTATGCGCTGACGATTACTGACCTTGACCCGTTGCGCTACTCGTTGCTGTTTGAGCGGTTCTTGAACCCCGAACGGGTGTCGATGCCCGACTTTGACATCGACTTTTGCATGGATCGCCGCGAGGAGGTGATCACCTATGTGCAGGACAAATATGGGGCTGACAAAGTAGCCCAGATCATCACCTTTGGCGCGCTTTTGTCTAAGGCGGCGGTGCGCGATGTTGGCCGGGTGTTGCAGATGTCATATGGTCAGGTTGACCGGCTGTCGAAGCTGATCCCTGTGGTTGGCGTCAAGCCGATGAGCATCGCCGAGGCGCTGGTTGAGGAGCCGCGCTTGCGCGAAGAGGCCAAGGCCGAAGAGGTGGTTGACCGGCTGCTGACCTATGCGCAACAGCTTGAAGGGCTGTACCGCAATGCCTCGACCCACGCTGCCGGTGTGGTGATTGCTGATCGGCCGATTGACGAGCTGGTGCCGCTGTACCGCGATCCGCGCTCAACCATGCCCGCCACCCAGTTCAACATGAAATGGGTTGAGCAAGCCGGGCTGGTGAAGTTTGACTTTTTGGGGCTCAAAACCCTGACTGTTATTCAAAATGCGGTTGAGCAAATTCAGGCTTCGGGCCGTGATCTGCATTTTGACGCGGGGGGCACCAAACTGTTTGAGCCGCCGGTTGGGCTGGTCAATGATATTGCCACCATTCCGCTTGATGATGAGAAGAGCTACGAGCTTTATGCCTCGGCCAAAACCATTGCTGTGTTTCAGGTTGAGAGTTCGGGGATGATGGATGCGCTTAAGCGCATGAAGCCGACGACGATTGAGGATATAGTGGCGCTGGTGGCGCTTTACCGCCCCGGCCCGATGGAGAATATTCCCAAATATTGCGAAGTCAAAAATGGGCTGAGCAAGCGTGACCGGCTGCACCCGCTGGTCGACCATCTGCTGGATGAGACCCAAGGCATTATCGTTTACCAAGAACAGGTGATGCAGATCGCCCAGAAAATGGCGGGCTATTCCCTGGGCGGGGCCGACCTGTTGCGCCGTGCCATGGGTAAAAAGCTGCAAGAGGCGATGGACGAAGAACGCCCGAAGTTCATGAAAGGGTCAGCCGAAAATGGTGTCGACGAGGCCAAGGCGACCGAGGTCTGGAACCTGTTGGACAAGTTCGCCAACTA
>JAESRD010000040.1 GCA_016764835.1 Paracoccaceae bacterium
GCCGACAACGCCCAAGGGCAGCTGGTAGAGGCGGTCGGCGAAGTTGAGCCAGGCAACCGCGCCGTCAAAAAAGCTGGCCACTTGGCGGCCGACCAACAGGTTGACCTGCACGACGCCGCCAGCCAAAGCCGCCGGTGCGGCGATGATCGCCAACCGTTTAATGTCAGGCGTCAGCCGGGGGCGGGCAATGCGAAAGCTGAAGCCCGCGCGCCGCGCCGCGAACCAGACCAGCGCCAGCTGTGCGGCGCCTGCTATTGGCACGGCCAGCGCCAGTGCGACGCCAATATTGTGCCCGGCAATGGCGGTGTCTGCTGGCCCGCCAAAAGCGACGCCAATCAACATTGCCACAATGAACACGGCATTGAGCAAAGTGGGCGCGGCGGCGGCGACAAAGCGGCCGGTGGCGTTGAGCACGCCAGATATCAGTGCCGCCAGCGAGATGAAGAAGATATAGGGGAAGGCGAAGCGGCCATAGTAAACCGCTAGGTCGAAGCGCTCATCTGCGCCAAAGCCGCTGGCCATAGCCCAGACCAGCAGCGGCATGAAGATCACCCCGATAATGGTGAAAATGCTCAACAGAAAGACCATGCCCGCAAAGGCTTCTTGGGCGAATTTCGCCGCATCATCCCCACCTTCCAACTTCTTGGAAAACAACGGAATAAATGCCATGTTAAATGCGCCCTCGGCAAAGAAGCGGCGAAACATATTGGGCAGCGAGAAGGCCACCAAAAACGCTTCGGCGACCGGGCCAGAGCCGAGGAAAGAGGCGATCATAATGTCGCGGGCAAAGCCCATAACCCGGCTGAGCAGGGTCCAAACGCCAACGGTCAAAAAGCCGTGGATCAGCTTGATAGGCTTCACGAAACCGCCCGTTTTGCGCCGGTTTCAATGGCGCTGCGCAGGTTGCGCTCTAGCGCGTCTAGCCGGGCTTGCGAGTGGAACTTTAACCCGAACATGTCTTTGACATAGAAAGTATCAACCGCCTGTTCGCCGTAGGTGGCGATCACGGCTGACGAGATATAGACATTCATCCCCGCCAGCTTGCGGGTCAGGTCAAACAGCAGGCCGGGGCGGTCGCGGGTATCGACCTCGATAATGGTGAAAATCTCCGAGCCTTCATTGTCAAACGTGATCGAGGTTGGCACTTTAAAAGCGCGCTCGCGTTTCTTGATCTTGTCGCGGTCTTTCATTGCCGTGCTGGTCAGTACTTCGCCTTTCAGCGTGCGCATGATCATATTGGTCAGTCGTTTGAGACGCGACTTCTCGTAGGGCGCGCCGTCGGCGTCTTGCACCCAGAACACCGCTGTGGCGTAGCCGTCTTTGGTGGTGTAGCTGCGCGCATCGACTATATTTGCACCTACCAGCGCCAGCGCCCCGGTGACCCGACTAAAGAAGCCCGGATGATCGACCACAGCAAAGCAGGCACGGGTGGCGTCGCGGTCAATATCGGGGTGCAGATCAAAGCTGATATCGCTCTTGTCCAGCTTGCGCAGAAGATTGGCAAAGATGACATGCGTGGCCACGGGCAGGCCTTGCCAATAGGGGCCATAATGGCGCGCAGTTTCAGCCCGCAGCTCCTTTGGCGTCCAGTCGGGCAGGGCGGCGCGCAGGCTGCGTTTTGCCTCGGCTTCGCGGTTCTCACGGCTCAGATCTTCCATGCCAGAGCTTAGCGCCGCCGCGGTCGCACCATAAAGCTGGCGGATCAGCACGGCTTTCCAGTTGTTCCACGTGCCGGGGCCAACACCGCGAATGTCGCAAACGGTGAGCACAGTCAGCAGATCAAGCCGTTCTTTTGTCTGCACCCGTTTGGCAAAGTCGCGCACGGTGCGCGGCTCAGAAATATCGCGCTTTTGGGCAGTGTCAGACATCATCAGATGGTTGCGCACCAGCCATTCGGCGGTCTCGGCTTCTTTCTTGGTCAGATGCAGGCGCGGGGCAATTTTGCGGGTGATTTTTGCACCAAGAACCGAGTGATCTTCTTCGCGGCCTTTGCCAATATCATGCAACAGCAAGGCGGCATAAAGCACTTTGCGGTTGATCCCAGATTTGAGGATATGGCTGGCAATCGGCAGCTCTTCTGTCAGCTCTTCGCGCTCGATCATCGCCAGATGCGAGATGCATTGGATCGTATGCTCATCGACCGTATAATGATGGTACATATTATACTGAACCATGGCCACAATCGGCGCAAATTCGGGAATATACGCGGCCAAAACGCCAAGCTCGTTCATCCGCCGCAGGGCCCGCTCTGGGTTTCCATGTTTGAGCAATACGTCAAAGAACACCTTGGCGGCGTCTTTGCTCTGGCGCATGTCAGCATCGATCATTTTGAGGTTATGCGACAGCAGGCGCATGGCATCTGGGTGGATCAGCAGTCCGGTTTTAAGCGCCACTTCAAACAGCCGCAAGATATTGAGCTTGTCCGCCAAGAAAGCCTCTTCATCGCCAATTGCCAGCCGGTTTTGGCGCATCACATAGGGCGGCTTAACCGAGCGGCGTCTGGAAAACAGCCGCCGTAGCCGCGGCGCGGGTTTGGTAAAATTGGCCTCTTGGGCGGTCAGGAAAATCCGCGTCAGTTCGCCCACACGGGTGGCATGGCGAAAGTAGTCTTGCATGAAATGCTCTACAGCCCGTCTGCCGCCGCCATCGGCATAGCCCATGCGGGCGGCGACTTCGACTTGCATGTCAAATGTCAGTAGGTCGCTGGCGCGTTTGGCCAACAGGTGCAGGTGGCAACGCACGGTCCAGAGATAGTCTTCGGCGCGGGCGAAACCGTCATAATCTTCGTCGGTAAACACGCCATGCGCGGCCAGCTCTGCGGCATTGCGCACCCGGTAAACATATTTGCCGATCCAATAGAGCGATTGCAGATCGCGCAGCCCGCCTTTGCCCTCTTTAACATTGGGCTCAACCACATAGCGTTGGCCGCCTTGCTTGCGGTGGCGGGCGGCGCGCTCTTCTAGTTTGGCGTCGATAAAGTCGGCAGCTGTTGTGCTGAACAGCTCCTTCCACAGCCGCTCAACCAGCTCTTCACCCAAAGCCGCGTCGCCCTCAATCAGCCGGATCTCTAACAGGCTGGTACGGATCGTATAATCTTCGCCTGCGAGGGTGATGCAATCTTTGGTGCTGCGGCTGGCATGGCCGACCTTTAGCTTAAGATCCCAGAGCATATAGAGCATCGACTCGATAATACTCTCGGCCCAAGGCGTGGTTTTGTATGGTGTCAAAAACAGCAGATCAACATCAGAATGCGGTGCCATTTCGCCGCGCCCATAGCCGCCAACCGCCATTAGAGCCAGCCGTTCGGCCTTGGTCGGGTTGGGCAACGGGTGCAGCTTGCTCAGGGCCACGTAATAGACCGCGCGCACCAAGTGATCGGTGAGCCAAGCATAGCTGCGAATGACAGCACGGGCGGCGCGGGGGCGGGCAGCAAAAGCGGCCTCAATCGCGTCATTTCCGCGTTGGCGCGCATCGGTCAGCACGGCAACGACGGCGCTGCGTATCTCCATTGGAGAGGTCGCACCGCGCAAGGCATCGGCCATAGCGGCGTCAACCGCTACAGTGTCAAATATATCCGCGGCCGGCAGGCAAAGTTCTGCGGCGACGGGTTCGGTAAGGAAAGCCAGCGCTCGGTTAGAAACCGGCGCCGCTGAAGCTGCGGGGGGCTGCGTCAATGATTACGACCTGATTGTTGCGGATTTCGGCGACTGCGAGGCCGCGCTCATTTGTACCATCGGCCAAGAGGCGAAAGATGCCGCTTGTGCCCTGAAAGCCCTGCGCTTGCGTCAGAGATGCGCGGCTGAGCGCATCAGGATTACCCCGTGCGGCCAGCGCGCCAATGGCGGCAATACCGTCAAAGGCCAGCCCGGCAAGCGGGTGGGGCAATGCGCCGTAAGCGGCGGCGTAGCGGCTCTCAAACTGGCTGACAACGCTTTGGTCGGGCAGGGCAAAAATGCCGCCTTGAAGCCCCGGCAATGCCAGCGCTTGGGGGGCTGCACTCCAGCGGGTAAGCCCCATATATTGCACCGATTGTGGGCTCAGCCCGTTTTCGGGCAGGATCGTAGCCAGAATGGGCAGGTCGGCGTTAACACCGGCCGTAAAGAACACTGCCTGTGCGCCACTGCTGCGTGCGGCTTGCGAGATGCGCGGCGCGGCTGCAATAATAGCATCTTGCGTCAAAGCATATGATTCAATGGCCGAAAGCGTGCCGCCATTGCGCCGCACAGCGGCGGCAATCGCGTCGCGTCCAAGCGAGCCTTGCAGGTCATCAGCATGAACCACCAGATAATTATCTATGCCAATGCCACGGCCGTAGCTGACCAAACGCTGCGCGGTAGAGGCGAAAGTTGAGCCAAGGATAAAGACATTGCCGCCTGCAATCGTCGGATTATTGGAGAATGCCAGAACATTTACGCCCGACCCGGCGGTGGTAATACCAGCCGCATTGGCTGCTTCGCCGTAAAGCGGGCCGAGGATGATGTTGGCGCCGTCAGCAACAGCGGCAGCGGCGGCTTGGGCTGCCTGAACCGGGTTGCCAGCCGTGGCATAAACCCGCAAATCAATCTGCACGCCGCTCAGATCAGCAATCGCCAATCGTGCAGCGTTTTCAAGGTTTTGTGCCAAAAATTCGTCGGAGGCAGCGGCCGAACCGGCCGGCACAAGCAGGGCGACTTGAACTGGCTGGCCAGCGGTAAGCGTTGGCCCGCTTCCAGGCAGGTTCGTTATCAACGGCACGCCATCACAGGCAGCTAAAAACAATAGTGCGACCATCGCAAAGAGCCGTGCTACGGTCTTAGTGGGGCCTTGAAAACGGGCAAACATGACAATCCTACTCCCATATGGGCTGCTGCGGTTTCGCAAGCGTGGTTATTGGCGTAACGGTGCCAAAACAAATTGGCCAGCGATTTGGTCAAAGGTTTGACCAGTATCTGGGCGGGCATCATAGGGCGGAGGACGAAAGGGTCTAGGGATGAAATTCACACAAAAGCCCATTGCAGCGGGTCTGCATCTTGTATCCACACCAATCGGAGCGGCGCGCGACATTACATTGCGCGCGCTCGATATCCTTGCAGGTGCTGATATTTTGGCAGCCGAAGATACGCGAACCGCGCGTAAACTGATGGAAATACATGGTGTTTCCCTGAACGGGCGCAGAATAATTGCCTATCACGACCACTCTGGTCCGGGAGACCGCGCCCGTATACTCGACCCGCTCGGCGACGGAAAATCAGCAGCCTATATCAGCGAAGCCGGTACGCCGTTGGTCGCCGATCCGGGCTATGCATTGGCGCGCGAGGCGATTAGCCGCGGGATAGATGTTTTGTCAGCGCCCGGTGCCTCTGCCGTGCTGGCGGCTTTGGCTGTTGCCGGGCTGCCAACAGATCGCTTTGCCTTCATTGGCTTTTTGCCGCCGGGGAAAACCCAGCGCGAAACCGAGCTGGCTGAGTTGAGACAGCTGCAAATGACCAGTGTCTACTACGAATCTCCAAAGCGCGTTGGTGATTTGTTAACTTCAATGAGTCAAATATTTGGGGAAGAACGACAAGCAACGGTCTGTCGCGAGCTGACCAAGAAGTTTGAAGAAACCAGAAGAGCAAGCTTAAGCGAGCTGGCTACTGAGTTTGCTGATAAAAGAGTTCGCGGTGAAATTGTTGTTGTTGTCGGTGGTGCGCCGGAAACGCAGGACGATGATTTGGATATTGAAACGGCGTTGGCCGAGGCGATGAAGACAATGCGCATTAAGGATGCGGCGACAGCCGTTGCTGGTGCGCGTGGCTTGCCGCGCCGGATGGTCTATCAGGCCGCTTTGGAGATGCAAAAGAACCAATGAATATGAATGTCGCCCGTTTTGAGTCCGGCCCGCAATTTCCTCCGGCCAGTTACGTTGAAACAAAAGCGGCCAAGGGGCGGCTGAATTATTTGGCTGGTTTGGCTGCCGAAGAACAAGTCGCGGCTCATTACCAGCGCCTTGGGTATGAATTAGAGGCTTGCCGCTGGCGCGGCAGATATGGTGAAATCGATCTCATAATGCGAAAGAATGACCAAGTTATTTTCGTTGAGGTCAAGAAGTCGTCAACAATCGACAGAGCCTGCGCACTGCTTAGACGGCGGCAAATGGACCGTATTTGCACAGCCGCAATGGAATTTGTCGGCACTGAGCCAAACATGCTCGATACAGATATGCGCTTTGATCTCGCCGCAATGGACAGCAAAGGCATGATCGAAATCATCGAAAATGCTTTCGGAGCAGCATAAGATAGCCCACAGCCATTGCAGTAGCGGCTCTGCTTCGCCATTTACTGTTCAACAATGGCAGAGGGGCGGTCGCATGGCGTTAAAAATAGCATTTCAGATGGATCCAATCGGGGATGTGAATATTCACGCCGATTCGACGTTTCGTTTGGCAGAAGAGGCACAGGCCAGAGGGCATAGTTTATTCTACTATTCGCCTGATAAGCTTGCCTTTGAGGAGGGGCGCTTAACGGCACGTGGACATAGCTTTCAGGTGCAGCGTGTTGAGAATGCCCCCGCAACGCTTGGTGATGAGATCGAAGTTGATTTGGCCGATTATGATGTGGTTTGGCTGCGCCAAGATCCGCCATTTGACATGGGTTACATCACTTCAACGCATCTGCTTGATCTTATCCATCCGCAGACATTGGTGGTGAATGATCCGTTTTGGGTGCGCAATTACCCTGAAAAGCTGCTTGTTTTGCGATTCCCTGATCTCATCCCAGCAACGACCATTGCCCGCGATCTTGATGTGCTCAAAGAGTTTCGCCAGAAATACGGTGATGTTATTTTGAAGCCACTTTACGGCAATGGCGGCGCTGGTGTGTTCAAGCTCTCTGCGCATGACAGCAATATTACCTCTTTGCATGAAATGTTCACCAATATTAACAATGAGCCGCTGATCGTACAGCAGTTTTTGCCCGATGTGGCCAAGGGCGACAAGCGTGTCATTTTGGTGGACGGCGAGCCGGTTGGTGCGATCAACCGTATGCCCGCTGCTGGTGAGACCCGATCAAACCTTCATGTCGGCGGCACGGCGCAACCCGCAGTGCTGACAGACCGCGACCGCGAGATTTGCGCGGCAATTGGCCCGCTTTTGCGTGAACAGGGTCAGGTATTTGTTGGGATCGACGTGATCGGCGGCTTGCTGACTGAGATCAACCTGACATCGCCGACCGGGATACAGGAGCTTGAGCGATTTGATGGCACCAATATTGCCGGCCTGATTTGGGATGCGATTGAGGCGCGCCGTGCCGGTGGAGGCAGCTAAATGTCAGTTCGGATGACTGTTCTTAACCTTGTACTTGACCGGATTGTGCGGCCGCATTTGGCGCGCAGCCCTGGGCCTGAAGCCGCCCATGCTGAGTTTGAGCGGGTTGCGGCGCGGGTGTTTAAAGCGCCGCCCTTTGCCTGTCGGTTGGAGCGTCAGGTTGGTGACGTTCGGTTGCATTGGATCCGTTCTGGCCCCGTCAAGCCCGGCAAGGTCATCCTCTATTTCCATGGCGGTGCTTACTTTGCCGGCAGCGGCAAAAGCCATTCGGCCATGCTTGCGCGCCTGTCTCGGCTGTCAGGTTGTGAAGTTTGCGCGCCAGATTACCGCCTGCTGCAAGACGCGCCGTTTCCGGCAGCGGTAGAGGATGCACTCCAAGTTTGGCAGCATCTTTTGGCGCTGGGCTACAGCCCCAATGATATCGTCATTAGTGGCGATAGTGCGGGCGGCGGGCTGGCTTTTGCGCTGTTGGCTTTGGTTTTGGCACGGGGCGAGCGCCCGGCAGCTTTGTTTGCGTTGTCACCTTGGACCGATCTCACTTTGTCTAGCGACAGCATGTCAGGCCCCGGTGCCCATGACGTGGTTTTACCGCTCGACAGGGTGGCAGAGGCAGCAATGCGCTATCTGGATGGGCAAGATTCGCGTGATCCGCGTGCCTCGCCGCTATTCGCTGATTTTATCAATCCGCCGCCGGTGATGATACAGGTGGGCAGCGAAGAGGCGCTGTATGATGACAGCACCCGCATAGAGGCGGTTTTGCGCCAAGCGGGCGGTGAGGTGCTTTTGCAGAGCTGGGATAAAGCCCCGCATGTCTGGCAAATATTTGATGGATATCTGCCAGAGGCGCGGGCGGCGCTTATTCAAGTCGCTGATTTTGTTCAGGCTTCTTTTGCCCAAGCCAAGCGGTAGCTTATCGCTTCGGCGATATGCGGGCGCTCGACATGCGGCGATCCGGCAAGGTCGGCAATGGTGCGGGCAACGCGCAACACTCGGTGATAACCGCGGGCGGACAGACCGAAACGTTCGGCGGCGCGCCCCAGTAATTCGCGCCCTTCGGCGCAAGGGGCGGCTATTTCTTGCAGCAATTGGCCTTCGCAATCGGCATTGGTGTGCACATCTGGCAGGGCGGCGTAGCGCTGGGTTTGGATCATTGCGGCAGCGGTAATACGGGCCGCATAATCGGCCGAATTTTCGGCTGTTGGCGGCAGGTCTAGGTCGCTGTAGGCGAGTTCGGGCACGTCGCAGCGCAGGTCAAACCGGTCAATCAATGGGCCAGATATCCGGCTCATGTAGTCCTCTCCGCAAAGCGGCGCGCGCGCAGGCCCGCGCCGGGTCGGCCATATGGCCACATTTGCAGGGGTTTGCGGCGGCGACCAACATGAACCGGCAGGGGTAGCGGTGGCGGGCATTGGCGCGTGATATGTTGATCTCGCCGGTCTCAATTGGTTGGCGCAAGGTTTCAAGCACATCGCGCGGAAATTCTGGAAATTCATCTAGAAACAGCACGCCATTATGCGCCAGGCTGACTTGGCCGGGCAGGGCATTGCGTCCGCCGCCGACCATTCCAGCCATGGTAATATTGTGATGCGGATCACAATAGGGACGCTGACGGCTAATGCCACCTTGTTCCAGCAACCCGCATAGCGAATGGATCATCGATGTCTCCAGCGCTTCGGCCGGGCTGAGCGGTGGCAAGATAGATGGCAGCCGGGCAGCGAGCATTGATTTGCCCGAGCCGGGTGGGCCGGTCATAAAGATGTGATGGCGTCCAGCAGCAGCGATTTCAAGTGCCCGTTTGGCACGCTCCTGGCCTTTTACCTCGTTGATATCTTTGGTGCTCGCTGGCGCGCTTACCTCACCCGGCTGGGCCGGGCTGATCACTTGTGCGCCGCTAAAGTGACGGATTACCTCGGCCAGCGAACTGGCGCCAATGACTTTCAATTGTTTGTCGGGGAGGGTGACACTTTTATGTTTTCAGGAATTGAAGTAGCCTTCCAGTATGAAAATGAATTCAAA
>JAESRD010000041.1 GCA_016764835.1 Paracoccaceae bacterium
AACCGTTCGGGGTAGGCCACGCGCGGGCGGGTGCCTGCCGATTCTGGGTAGAGCCGCACATAGATTGAGATAACCACGATATAGCCGAGGGCCGCCAAGATGCCTGGAATGAAGGCCGCAAGGAATAGTTTGGCAATGTTTTGCTCGGTCAGGATCGCGTAGATCACCAACACCACGGAGGGGGGGATCAGGATGCCGAGCGTGCCACCGGCGGCGAGGGTTGCGGTGGAAAATCCACCTGCATAGCCGTAGCGGCGCATCTCAGGCAGCGCGACCCGGCCCATTGTTGCCGCCGTTGCCAACGACGAGCCGCACACGGCGCCAAACCCGGCGCAAGAGCCAATGGCGGCCATTGCCACCCCGCCCTTGCGGTGACCAAGCCAGCTTTCGCCAGCCTTGAACAGCGCCTGCGACATGCCGCCAAGCGTTGCGAAATGGCCCATCAGCAAGAACATTGGAATGATCGACAATGAATAGCTGGAGAAGGTGGTAAAGGTCTCTGATTTTAGCCGGCCAAAGGGCACGCTGCTGTCGCCGGTGACAAGGACCAAGCCGACCAGCCCGGCCAAAAACATGGCAAGCCCGATCGGGACTCGCAGAAATATCAGCAGCAGTACTGCTGGAAATGACAATATGCCAATTAGTATGTCACTCAATGATCTGCTCCTAGATCTGCTGGCAAAAGGTCACGGCCAGTAAGGCTTTCCATCAGCCGCATACCGGCCAAGTATACCGCGATTGCAGCTGCAATGACGGCGCCGACAAGCGACGGCGCATAGGCCCACCAGACCGGAAATTCGATGAGAAAAGTTGTCTGCCCCGTGCGTAATTTACTGAGCATACCGCCATATAATTGCACGGCTATCAGCACGAATACGGCTGCAAAAACGGCGTCAGTTATCACCCGCAAAATACGGTTTGCGCGCAGCGAAAACCCGGATGTGAAGACATCGACAGTGGCATGGCCACCGGTGATTTGGCACAAAGGCATGAAGGCAAAAATGGCAAAAGCAACGCCTGCTTCGATCAATTCATAATCGCCATTTATTGGGCCAATGCCGATGTCCAAGCCCCATTGAGAGAGACCGGCCAAATTTGCTTGGAAGAAGTCCGAATGAAACATGCCATTTAACGACCGACCAATGATCGATGCGCATGTCAGAAAAATTAGAGCAACCAGCATCAGGCCACCAAGAACAGCCATGAATCTGGAAATTTTCAGCATGAATTCGTACATTGCTCACCTCCACACTCGCAATGAAAAGGGCCGCTGCTCAAACGAACAGCGGCCCCGTATTGTTGGTCTTAATTATTGGCGCTGTACTCAGCCATCAAGGAGCGGGCCTGATCAATCAGTGCCTGACCGTCGATGTCTTTTTCGGCCATATCAGCAATCCATGTGTCATAGATTGGCTGAACAAGTGGCAACCACTCAGACTCGGCAGTTGCCGCATCAATTGTGATAATGTTGTTGCCAAGCTCAACCGCAATTTCACGCGCCGGGCCGTCAGCATCAGACTGTGTGCCGCCAGCAAAGATCGAGAAATCAAGGCCAGAATTGGCGTCAATCACCGCTTGCAGGTCTTCTGGCAAGCTGTCGTAGGCGTCATTGTTCATCGCCAGCACAGAGGTGAGGTTGTAAAGCGCAGGGCCTTCAAACTCAGTGTGGTTCTCAACCAGCTCGGAGACGCGCAACGCTGCCGTTACTTCCCAAGGGATGGTTGTACCGTCGATCACACCTTTGGAAAGCGCTTCTGGAACGGCGGGCACAGGCATGCCAACTGGGGTAGCGCCTGAGAGTTCCAGGAGCTGGTTTACGAGACGCGAGCCGCCACGGATTTTCATGCCCTCAAGATCAGCCGGGGTTTCAACCGGATCAGCAGTGTGGAGCATGCCGGGGCCGTGCAGCCATGTACCCAGAATGTGCACATCGGCAAAATCTTCCTGCATATGCTCTTCGTACATTGTCCAATAAGCATAAGATGCTGCACGCGCATCATTGACCATGAACGGCAGTTCAAAAACTTCAGTCCGTGGGAAGCGGCCCGGCGTGTAGCCAACCACTGTCCAGACGATATCGGCAACGCCGTCAATCGCTTGGTCCAACAATTCTGGTGGTGTGCCGCCCAGCTGCATTGAGGGGAAGCTATCGATATGAATGCGGCCACCAGACTGCTCTTCAACATTGGCTGCCCAAACATCAAGGATCAGCCGTGGCACATTGGCCTGAGCTGGCAAAAACTGGTGCAGTTTGAATGTGTGCTCTTGAGCGAACCCGCTTGTGGCTGTCAGCGCCGCAAGTGTTATCCCACCCAGAGTTCCGAGAACTATTCTACGATTGGTCATATGTTTCCTCCCTAAGACCCTTCAAAAACTTTTCGTTCAGCTTGTCATTTATCGGCCCACCAGACAACACTTTCTCCTCCTGCATTCTCTGGCAATGCGCGACAATAACGGTAGTATTCATTCCCTATGATCTATGGCCCGGCTCTAAACCGCCACCATGGTCAGCAATTCGTAAATTGCGACAGTTTCATCGTCTTCATTCGTGAGCCGAACATGCCACCGCACTTCGCCGTATTCAGCATTACGCGGGGTTTTGTGCTTAACCGTGAGCGCGGCTGTGATGCTTTGGCCCGGCTCAACCGGCTTCATGAAGCGCAGATTATCAAGCCCGGTATTGGCAAGAACCGGCCCTTCGCTTGGCTCAACAAACAGGCCCGCAGCAAAGGAAAGCAGCAGATAGCCATGGGCCACGCGGCCGGGGAAAAACGGGTTCCGCTTGGCGGCGGCGTCATCCATATGGGCATAGAACGTATCGCCAGTGAAGGCGGCAAACTGCTCTATATCTTCGAGCGATATTTTGCGCGGGTCTGAGATTAGCGTCTCGCCAATGGCCAGTGCGCCAAAGCGGCGGGTAAACGGGTGCGCGTCAGAACGTGTCTGCGCCGCCCCCGGCACCCATTTGCCGCCAATCGCCGTAATAATATCCGGGCTGCCTTGGATCGCCGTGCGCTGCATAAAGTGTTTTACGCCGCGGATACCGCCCAGCTCTTCGCCGCCACCGGCGCGGCCCGGGCCGCCATGAACCATATGCGGCATAGGCGAGCCGTGGCCTGTACTCTCCGCCATACTGTCGCGATTGTTGAAATACAGCCGCCCATGATAGGCCGCCGCCCCAAGGGTGATTTCAACGGCCACATCAGGGTCACGGGTGATCACTGAGGCGACAAGGCTGCCCTGCCCCTTATTCGCCAGCGCAACTGCATGGCCGACATCGCGGTAACCCAAAATGGTGGATACCGGGCCAAAGGCTTCGACTTCATGCACTTTAACGGCCGCGTCGGGGTCGGCGCAATGAAACAACATTGGCGAGACAAAAGCACCGTTTTCGATGCCCCTGCCAAGCGGCGTAAAATCAGGGTTGCCCCAAACTTGCTCAGCCTCTGTGTTAATAATTTTGGCCTTGGCCAGCACATCGTCTTTTTGGGCCAATGACACCAGCGCCCCCATGCGCACGCCCTCAACCTGAGGGTCACCAATTGTGGTCTTGGCCAAACGCTGCCCGAGGGCTTCTATCAATGGCTGCACCAGCGCATCGGGGGCAATGATCCGGCGAATGGCTGTACATTTCTGGCCCGCCTTCACGGTCATCTCGCGGCTGGCCTCTTTGACAAACAGGTCAAATTCTGGCGTGCCCGGCGCGGCATCTGGCCCAAGAATTGACGCGTTCAGACTGTCTTGCTCGGCGGTAAAGCGCACTCCATTGGCGATGATATTGCGGTTGGTGCGCAGCAACATGGCCGTGTCGGCGGAGCCGGTGAATGTCACCGCATCCTGACAGCCGAGCAGGTCGAGCGTATTGCCCAAACCACCGGTAACCAGCTGCAACGCGCCTTCGGGCAAAATCTCGCTCTCGATCATTAGCCGCATGCAAGCTTCGGTCACATAGCAGCTGACTGTTGCCGGTTTGACCACCGATGGCACACCGGCCAAAATGCTGGGCGCGAGTTTTTCCAACATGCCCCAGACCGGGAAGTTGAATGCATTGATATGGACCGCGACGCCCTGCCTTGGCGTATAAATATGTTGACCAAGAAAGAGCCCCTTCTTGCCAAACTGCTCGATGTCGCCGTCGAGC
Organism: Paracoccaceae bacterium; assembly: GCA_016764835.1. The sequence goes on from JAESRD010000041.1 coordinate 4,142, forward strand.
AGCACTTTTGCATCAGGCAATTCGCGCCGGCCTTTGGCGGCATAAACAAACAAGGTGCCAATGCCGCCATCGACATCAACCATATTGTCAGACTGGGTGGCACCAGTGGCAAATGACAGATCGTATAGCGCTTGTTTATTGGCGTTCAGATGCAAGGCCAGCGCCTTGAGCATCCGGGCGCGGTCATGAAATGTCAGTGCGCGCAGAGCTTTGCCGCCCCGCTCGCGGCCATAGTCCAGCATGGCTTCAAAGTTCAGTGCCGTGTTACCGGCGCGGGCAAAAACCTGCCCGTCACCGCATTAGCGATATCGCGTGCGCCGTCACCAGACCCGACCCAATCGCCGCAGACATAACTTTGAATGTCCATGTGTGTAATTGCTGGCGGCTCCTAATTGATTCCATCCAATCATTGACCGTCCAGTCGGTTTATGCAAGCTTTTGATTGTGACAAGCGAAAAGGTGAAAACATGTCTCAGCCGATTTTGGTGACCGATCATGGCAAATGGGTGGAAATCACCCTCAACCGGCCTGACCGTCTAAACAGCTTCACGGCCGACATGCATTTGGCTTTACGCCATGCTCTTGAAGATGCGCAAAGCAAACGTGCGGTTTTGCTAACGGGCGCAGGGCGCGGGTTTTGTGCCGGCCAAGACCTGGGCGACAGAGACCCTGCCAAAATGGACGGCCCGCCAGATTTGGGCGCCACCGTGCGTGAATATTGGGCGCCCTTGGTGCGGCAGATCAGAGCGCTGGAAATGCCTGTCATCTGTGCTGTCAACGGGGTCGCGGCGGGCGCGGGCTCTAGCCTTGCGCTCAATTGTGATATCGTTCTAGCGGCGCAAAGCGCTAAATTCATCCAGTCATTTTCCAAGGTTGGGCTGATCCCTGATACGGGCGGCAGCTGGCAACTGACCCGTTTGCTCGGCCCCGCCCGTGCCCGCGGCTTGGCCCTGACCGCCCAGCCGCTCACCGCGCAGATGGCCGCAGATTGGGGCATGATCTGGCAAGCTTTGCCAGACGATAGCTTGCTTGATGAGGCCCGCAAACTGACCGTGCAATTGTCTAACGGCCCGACCCTCGGCTTTGCGGCCACGAAGCGCGCAATTGACGCCGCCGCGACAAACACGCTTGATGAGCACCTCGATCTTGAGGCAGAATTGATGAAAACCTGCGGCGAAAGCGCTGATTACGCCGAAGGAGTGAGTGCATTTTTGAACAAGCGCAAAGCGGAGTTTAAAGGGCGATGACAACAATTGCACAGCGCTGCGCCGCCGCCATGTGGGCAAATGACGCCGCCTCCAAATGGTTTGGCTTCAAACTTGAGGATGTGACTGAGGGGCGGGCAACCGTCACACTGGATGTCCAGCCGCACCACTGCAATGGCCACGGAAATTTGCACGGCGGCGTCACGTTTGCACTGGCCGACAGCGCCTTTGCCTTTGCCTGCAACAGCCGCAATCAAGTCACCGTCGCGCAGTCGAACTCAATAACCTATCTGTCGCCGGGCGTTGTTGGCGAAGTGATCACCGCGCAGGCGCATGAAGTCACGCTCAGGGGAAAAACCGGCATTTATGATGTGCGCGTTACCCGCCCTGACGGCACCATCATTGCAGAATTTCGCGGTCAATCCCGTGCGGTTTTGGGCACATTATTCGAGGAAACAACTTGAAAGATTTAACCCCAGCCCGCGAAAGCCTAGACCCGATTGAGATTGCCAGCCGCGATGAGATCGGTGCGCTGCAACTCAAACGCATGAAATGGTCACTGCGCCATGCCTACGATAATGTCCCGCATTACAAACGCAGTTTTGATGCGGCAGGTGTGCATCCTGATGACCTAAAAACACTGGCCGATCTGGCCAAGTTTCCGTTCACGTTCAAATCCGACCTGCGCGACAATTATCCCTTTGGCATGTTCGCCGTGCCGCAAGACCAGATCTCGCGCATTCATGCATCCTCGGGCACCACCGGCAAACCAACCGTGGTTGGCTATACGCCAAATGACATTGGTATTTGGTCTGATGTGGTGGCGCGTTCGATGCGCGCAGCCGGCACACGGCCCGGCGATAAGGTGCATGTCGCCTACGGCTACGGGCTGTTTACCGGCGGGCTTGGTGCGCATTACGGCGCTGAAAAACTCGGCTGCACAGTGATCCCGGTTTCTGGCGGCATGACCGAGCGCCAAGTAACGTTGATCACGGACTTTGAGCCCTCAACCATCATGGTGACACCGTCCTACATGCTCAATATCATGGAGCAATTCCACCGCACCGGGCTTGATCCACGCGACTGCTCGCTTGATGTCGGCATATTTGGCGCAGAGCCATGGACCAACGCCATGCGCAAAGAGGTCGAAGACGCGTTTGATATGCATGCAGTCGATATTTACGGCCTGTCCGAGATTATGGGCCCCGGCGTGGCCAGCGAATGTGTCGAGACCAAAGACGGGCTGCATATTTGGGAAGACCATTTCTACCCCGAGATCATCGACCCTGAAACCGGTGACGTGGTCGCTGACGGCGAAATGGGCGAGCTGGTATTCACCACGCTGACCAAAGAGGGCCTGCCGATTATTCGTTACCGCACCCGCGACCTGACCCGGCTATTGCCGGGCACCGCGCGCTCTATGCGGCGGATGGAGAAGATCACCGGCCGCTCGGATGATATGATCATTTTGCGCGGGGTAAATGTGTTTCCAACCCAGATTGAAGAGCAGGTTCTGCGCACCACTGGCCTCAGCCCGCACTTTCAGATTGAGCTATTTTCCAAAGGCCGGATGGACGCTATGAGGGTGCATGTCGAAAGCCTGCCCGATATGGCAGATGACGTAGCCCGCGCCGCACAGGCCAAGCAGCTCAGCAAGTTTGTGAAAGATGTGGTCGGGATCAGCACAGAGGTTGCCGTGGCCAAACCCGGTGGGGTTGCCAGATCGCAGGGCAAAGCCCAGCGTCTGGTCGATAACCGAAAAAGGGAATAAATTTTGGCTCGTACTATCGCCACAGATTATGCAGATAAACGCCGCGCAATTTTGCGGGCGGCCGCGCGGCTGTTTGCCGATGAGGGCTTTAACAAAGCCTCAATGGCAAATGTCGCCACGGCTTGCGGCATTTCCAAGGCAAATATCTACCACTATTACCCCAGCAAAACTTCCCTGCTTTTCGACATGCTCGAAAGCCATTTGCGC
>JAESRD010000042.1 GCA_016764835.1 Paracoccaceae bacterium
CCGGACGCCGCCGAGGAACCTCTCGCAGATCGGATTCAAGTCGGGGGACTGCGGAGGGATCTTGACCACGTCGATGCCGGCACCCTTGGCCACAGCCGCCGCCAAAGCCGCCGCGTTCATGTCAAAGACCACCATGTCAAAGCCGCGCTCCATCAGCCGGCCACCCATTGGCCCGCCCATGCGGCCAAGGCCAACAAATCCCAAAGTTAGTTTGCTCATGTCATTATTCCTGTAATAAATTCAGTCGGGTAGCGCGGCTGGCGTTTCATCAAGACGCATAATCCAATCGCCGGTTGCCGCAGACAATCCGGGGTAGATCGACGAGACAAGCGGGTCATGGCCGGGCACAATCCGGCCTATGTCACCCTCGGCCAACTCCATCAAACGGTCATAGCCAAGCAGCACATCTGACACGCTATCGACCGACGGAAATACCCGGCGGCTCTGAATATGCGCGTAGTGATGCGTGGTGTCCGAGGCGATGACCACAATGCCGCGTTTGGTTTTAACCCGCACCGCCTGCAAGCCCCGCGAATGGCCGCCAATATGATGCAGGCTAATGCCCGGTAGCAACGCCGTATCACCGTCATGAAACTGCACATTGCCAGCGTAAACCCGGCGCACCATCTGCACGACATCCTCGATCTCATAGGGGTGGTTGGCCCCGGCATGGCACATGCAACGGCCGGTGGCGAAATTCATCTCACACTCTTGCAAATGAAACCGTGCATTGGGCAAAAGCCCGTCATTGCCCGCATGATCATAGTGCATATGGGTGACGATCACGTCCGAGACCGCCGCGCGGTCAACCCCCAACGCCTCCAGCCCCTGTTCAACGGGGCGCACAATGGTCCGCCCGCGCAAAGCGGCCCCGCGCTGGTCAAACCCAGTGTCGATCACCACGGTTTGCGCGCCGTTTTTCAGCACCCAAACATAGTAGTTAAGCGGCATCGGCCCGTCATGCGGATCGCCGCCAATGAAGTTTTCCGAGGCCGGGCGGTCATGACGCGCATAGGCGATCGCATAGGCTTCCCAAATATCGCTCATTGGCGGCGCTCCTTTTATTCGGCCTCAAACTCATCAATCCCCTCACGGGCAATGCGAAAACTATCAACCGCCGCAGGCACGCCCGCATAGATCGCCACTTGCAGCAAAACTTCGCGGATCTCGTCCTTGCTGACACCGTTACGCAACGCGCCTTTGACATGCATCTTCAGCTCATGTGGCCGGTTCAGCGTGCTGATCATGGCGAGGTTCAGCATCGAGCGTGTCTTCAACGGCAGCGTGTCGCGGCTCCACACAGCTCCCCAGCAATATTCCGTCACCAGCTCTTGTAGCGGCATGTTAAAATCATCAGCAGCGGCCAATGATTTCTCAACAAATTCAGCGCCCAAGACCGCTTTGCGCATCTTTAGGCCTTTTTCAAACATCTCATTTCCCATGGGTTTCTCCTGTCGGGGTTATTGCGTGGCGACGCATCAATGTTACAGCGTGGCGACGCATCAATGTTACAGCGTGGCAATGCTGAGCCGGTTGAGCGCGCGCATATCGTCGCAAGTCATTATCTGTTCAATAAATACCACCAAACGGGCGGCAGCATCGCCCCCCAGCCAGGCGGTAGCAGAGCGGGCAAAGCGGGCTTCTATTTCCGCGGGGCCGGCCTTTTGAATGTCATCCAATGTGGCGGAAAACTCCGCGCCCCCGCTGGTGCAAATATCAACCGTAGCACCCTGTTTGGCTGGGTATGCCGCCGTGTGGCCCGCATCAACGCTCAGTTCGATAAGCCCAATCAGCCGCTCAATCTCGGCCTCGCCAATTCGCGCATAATTGGCCTCAGTTATCGCGCGCGCCGCGATCGCAGCGGCAACAGCATACTGAATACTCATCTTCGCTTGCAGCACGGTTCGGTATGGCCCCGTATGGTCGCAGCCCGGATAAAGCCGCGCCGCATCGGTAATTTTCACCTTGATCGCGCTAATATCTTGGCTCGCCCCGTTAAATTTCAGGGCCGCCGCAAGGGCCGCCTGACAGGGGGTCTGTGCATAATTGCAAGCCGGAGCCTTTTTGTGAAAAACGGCGCTGATCACATGATCGCCCTGCGCAAACAGCGCAATATCATCTGGCGGGGCAACCCGGCCAATCGCGCGAAATATCCCAGCCTCGCCCTCAATAATCGTCGGCGCGGCAAAGGCACCAGCCTCGGCCAGTTGAACCGCTATCATGCCGTTGCGTGCCGCAGCCCCGGCATGAAAATACATCTCAGACCCGCCAGAATGTGGCCATTCGTTAAAGCCAGCGGTCGCATTGGCGGCAAACCCCAGCGCGCTTTGCATTTGCTCTGCGCTCAGCCCGCCCAACACCCCGCAGGCCGCCGCGCTGGCAAATGGCCCGGCAATGCCGGTGGGCCTAAACAGACGCCCCAGCTCTGGCGTCATAATGGCTGCGCCAATGCGCCCGCCAACCTCATAGCCGGCAATACCGGCGGCCAAAAATGCGCGGCCACTAACAGGTGTTTTAGCCTGTGACATCAGCGCTAAAAGAGCAGGCCAAACCACGACGCCCAAATGCGAAACGCTGCCAGTATGCATGTCTTCACGCACCAGCCCGTGCGCGGCCACCGCATTGGCAAAGGCGGCGTCGGCGGGGGCGAAATGCGCCTTGGCTGCGATCAATGCCGCCCCTTTGGCGAGTGGCACACCAATGCCCGCCGCCTGCTGGCTCCATTCCAAAGGGGCCGCCTCATAGGCACCAGAAAAGAAGTCAGTCAGGCACAAAGCGGCCTTGGCAAACACTGCGTCAGGCGGGGAAAACCCGGCGTGCAAATGTGCCGCCATCCGCCCCGTTATCGTCTGGCTCATTTGGGGCCCGAAATCGTCAACCCGCTATCGAGTTTAAGCGTTACGCCAGTTATCCCGCGCCCGTCTTCCGAGGCCAGGAAAACCGCCGCCGCACCAATTTCTTCACCGGTCACCAACCGCCCTAACGGGCTCATATTCTTGCGCTTTTCCCAATTCTCAGCGTTTATCACCGATGACGCGCCCGGCGTTACAATCGGCCCCGGCGCCAATGCATTAACCCGGATTTTTAGCGGCCCTAGCTCGTCCGCCTGTTGGCGGGTAAAAGCATCTACCGCGCCTTTGATAGACGTATAAACAGCCGCCCGCGCGATGCCCACTGACACGGCGATTGAGGACAGGTTAATCATGGTGCCGCCGCCCTGCGCCGCAATATGCGGGGTTGCCGCTTGGGTTGACCAGATGGTGCCCTTGATGCCGACATTAAGCATTTTGTCGACGATCTCTTCGGTCATCTCAACTAAAGGCGCATAGTTGAAATACACCGCGTTATTGACCAATATATCCAAGCCACCATCGGCGGCAAAGCTGTCTATCGCTGCCGTTACCGCCTTGCGGTTCGAGACATCGACGGTGAACGCGACCGCGCCCAATATCTCACCTGCGGCTGATTTGGCCAAATCGCCGTCAATATCGGCAATCGCCACCACTGCGCCCTCTGAGGCCATTTTGGCGGCAATATCCTTGCCAATGCCCCGGCCAGCGCCGGTGATAAAAGCGCGTTTTCCTTGCAGCTTTCCCATCTGAACATCCCCGTTTTGTTTGGTGTCAGGGCAACATTCCGGCGCAGACTGTTCCTTGTCGACCGCATCCTTGGTCTGTTTCATATTGTGAAATGCAGCAAAGCCAACATGTGAAACGCGCACCCTTGCGGCTAATTTTGCCGCATCACTGGCCGCCTTGAAAGGACCAGACATGTATGTTGCTTCCGACCCACGCGCGGCACTCACCAAAGATGGCGGCGCAGCGCAAGCGCCCGTCGCACCCGCCTTTAGCATCGACTTTGATAATACTGCCCTAAGCGACAAATCTGACGGCATAACGACCTGGTATGCACGGGCACAGAACTTTGTTGTGGCCTATAGTCGCGCACAGGAAAACAGCGAAATTATTAGGCATAATCAGCCCGATGAATACGCGTTGCTTCTGCCTGATAATGACAGTAAAATCAGTGTGTTATGGAAGGATATCTCGACGGAGATATCCGGCAATAGTGTAGTGTTTATCCCCGCAGGTGACAGCAAAATAACTGTACATTCCGGCGGTCAAATCATCTGTTTCTATTCCAATAAAACCGCCGATATTCTAGCCCGTTGCGACGCTTTGCTGCCGCCACATATTGCCGATGATAACGTGCCTGAACTGACCCCTTGGCCCGCCCCGGCAGACGGCTATAAAGTGCGCGCATATCGGCTAGATATAGCCCCGGTCGAGGGCCGTTTTGGCCGCATTTTTCGCTGCACCAATTTTATGATCAATGTGATTTATCCGCGCACTGGCCCGCGTGACCGCAGCCAAATGTCGCCACATAAACACGCTGATTTTCAACAATGTTCGCTCTGTCTGGCCGGCACATATCTGCACCATCTGCGTTGGCCGTGGGAGACAGATGCCACCCTTTGGCGCGACGATGCGCATATAGAATGTGGGGCGCCGTCAGTGACGATTATTCCCGCCGGGGCGCTGCATACGTCAGAATGTATAGGCACTGGGGTCAACCAATTGGTTGATGTGTTTTGCCCTCCGCGGGCTGATTTTTCGGCCCAAGACGGCTGGGTGCTTAACGCCGATGATTATCCTGCGCCTTAAGTAAAACCTGCGCCTGAGGTAAAATAAAACCGCTGTTCTTAGGTGAAGTAAAACTTCAACGCAGTGCGGCCACCAATGCAGTGGCGCATGCTCGCGTCAGGTACCCATTTGCACAGTTGCGTAACCGTATCGGCGTAGGTCACTTGGCCTTCAAACCCGGCAAAAGGCCAATCGCTGGCCCACATTAGCCGGTCCCACCCGGCCGTTGCCACCAGCTCTTTGGCAACTTTGTCGGCCAGACCGGCATGGGTAAAGCGAAACCCGCCCGACATTTTAACCCATGTCTTGCCGCGTTCTATCGCCGCCAAACAGGCCTTAAAACCCGGATCATTGACCCCCTCATCAGTGTCTATCAAACACATATGATCCAAGATGACGTCAACGCCAGCATTCTCCAATGCTTCAATCGACGCAGCTATGCGGTGCGGTCGATCTGTTAAGTGAACATGCCACCCAATATCGACGCAGCGGCGCAAGAACCGGCGGTATTCCTCGCTTGTCACATCGGGGAGCGTTTCTTTGGGCCGCCAAAGGAAGCGCACTCCCGTAAACCCCTCATCGCGGTAGGCCTCCATTGTGCGAATATCCCAGTTGAAATCTGGCATAACGGTGGCGCGCAAATTGCGGTGAGCTTTCACAGCCCGGCGCACATAATCATTGTACAGCCCGTAGATACTGGCGGCAGATATGACGCCAAAACTAACGCCGTTTTCAGCTTGTAAAGCCAAGACTTGGTCAATGGTGGCATCATGGGTTGGCCGGTGCCACGCATCATCTGCTGTCGGCATTGACTGAGTGTAGATGTGAAAATGTGCGTCAACCAGCGGGCCGTTTTTAACATCCATCATGCAGCAACCTCATCAAGACCGAGCAGCTTCGTGGCATTGGTCGAGACCATTTTGCGGACGTCATCATCTGAATATCCCAGGGTCAGACATATCTCAATCACCTCACGAAACCCCTCAACCGGGCGCGGGTTGGTCAGCTGGCCGAGATCAGAACTCAGGATGGTTTGATCGACGCCAGCGGCTTCAATAAAGCTGTGCAGCTCTGCATTGGTGTGGTGGCGGCCGGGGCAATCAATCAGCATGCAGGCGCATTGCTCTAGGTAGACGCCATCTGCCGCCAGCTCGGTCATGTCAGCCAAGGTGCAGCCGATAAACAACATCGGATGGTTGACCAGCAGCCGGGTGATACCCGCCTTGCGCGCTGCCTCAAACAGTGGCCAAATTTCGGATATATGCAGGTGGCCGGCTGACAAAACGCCATCATATTCGGCTATTGTTTCAAGCACTTGCTGAACTGCCTCAATAATATTACCGCGCCTGTCAACCACGCTGAGCGCCTCATGTTTACGCATGGTGGTGCCGGGGCCAATGAACTTGGAGCGGTGAAAATAACGCATATGGTTGGCGGCCGAGAGCGTCGGCATCCAGATCATCCGACCGCCCATTTTCAGGTCATGCTCAACTGCATAAGGGTTAAACCCGCCGACTGAATTGTTCAGCACAATGCCGCCTATCAGCTCGATCCGCGCATCAGCCAGAACGCTTTCTTTCAAGATGCGTATTGCCGGTGTGGTGCCATAATAATGGTCTTTATACGCAATCGCCCGCATGCCTGCCGCATCGGCTTCTTGCGCCGCTTCAATATGGTTTAGTTTGCGGTCCATGATCGACGGGCCGCTATGGCAATGCAGGTCAATTGCGCCATGGATCAAAGCATCAATACGTTCACTGGTTATCTCAGCCATTCTGGCGGTCTCCTTGGTATGGGTCAAACCAACCAGACCAACCGCCACCGTGCACCGCAAAAGAAACACCGTTTCAGAGTGTGAAATGCATGGAGTTAACAGACCCGCGCCCGCGCCCGACTGGCTAGCGTCGGCCACGCCACTTGAGCCGTAAACGGAGTATGTCATGGACATGGATCGACTTGAAATTAGAGCCCGCCTTGAAGGGGTCAACCCGTCGGTTCTGACTATGGTGCTGGTGCAGTTGACTGGCGATATGGAGCTACTGGCCCATTACGCGCCAATGCTGTCAAAACCCGGCGAATTTGCCGATACGATCATGCCTGTTGACCTCGCACTGCTCTATGACAAACTGGCGACCGTGCTGGCCGAACCGGGCCATAAGGCGCCCGTCATTACCCCTGAGCAGCTGCACCAGATGATGAACGCTTTTTGCAAAGAACAGGTGTCTGAGCGCTATCTGCCAATGCTGTTCGAAGACCTAGAGTTCAAGATCGACCCACCGGCGTTTGACCGCGCCAGCCCGGCCGCAAAAACCCGTTCAAAGGATTTGAAAGTGCTAATCGTCGGCGCTGGGGCCTCTGGCATCTGCGCCGGGATCAAACTGGCTGAGGCAGGCATAGCCTTTGAAATCATTGAGCAACATAGTGATGTTGGCGGCGTTTGGCATGAGAACACCTATCCCGATTGCGGGGTCGATAGTGCCAACCATCTCTACTGTTATTCCTTTGCGCTCAACCATAATTGGTCGCGTTACTACGTCAAACAGGCTGAGCTAAAGGACTATCTGCGCGACTGCGCGGTGGATGGCGGCGTCATGCAACATATCAAGTTTCAGCAAGAGGTTTTACGGCTCGAATACAACGAGCCTACGGCCATGTGGCATTGCACAATCCGTGACAAGGCGGGCGCTGTGCGCACCGAGATCGTCACTGTCGTCATCGGTGCTACAGGCCAGCTCAACCAACCCTCAATCCCGCCGATCAAAGGCTTGGAGAGCTTCAAAGGCACCCAAATGCACACGGCGCGGTGGGACGAAAGCTACGACTTCACCGGCAAGAACATTGCCATGATAGGCACCGGGGCCAGCGGCATTCAGGCCGGACCACCCTTGGCCAAAATAGCCGCGCAGCTGACAATCTATCAGCGCAGCGCGCCATGGGCCCTGCCCCGGCATAACTACAAAAACTTGGTGACTGATAATGTCAAATGGGTGCTGGCCGAGGTGCCCGGCTTTGCCCGCTGGTACAGGTTTATGCTGCTCTGGGCCTACGGTGACGCGGTGCATGATGCGCTGATCATCGACCCAGATTGGGATGGCGGCACGTTGACAATTTCAAAGCGCAACGCTGACATTCGCACCCTGTGGGAGACCTATATTAAGGAAGAACTAGCCGACCGGCCCGACCTGCTCGAAAAAGCCATGCCCGACTACCCGCCTTTTGGCAAACGGGCGCTGCGCGATAATGATTGGTTCACCACACTCAAACGCGACAATGTCGAGCTACATAATACCGGAATTTGCCATATCGAGCCCGATGCGATTATCGACAAAGACGGCACTCGCCACCCGACCGACGCCATCGTTTTTGCCACCGGGTTTCATGCCAGCCGCATGATCTATCCGATGGAAGTGGTGGGCAAAGGCGGCCAAACACTGCGCGATATTTGGGGCGATGATAACCCCCGCGCCTATCTTGGTATCTGCGTGCCGGGCTTTCCCAACCTGTTTCTCACCTACGGTCCAAACACCAATCTGGCCCATGGCGGCAGCATCATTTTTCAGTCCGAATGTCAGGTCCATTACATCATAGAATGCCTCGCCAACCTCTCCGAAGCTGGCGACAAAACCATGGAAATAACCCAAGAAGCCCATGACGAATACAACACCGTTCTCGACGACGCACTCAGCAAAATGGTCTGGACACATCAGGGCGTGACCAACTGGTATCAGAACAAACAGGGCCGGGTTACGACAAATTCACCTTGGCCCTTGGTTGAATATTGGCAGATGACGCGGCGGGTTGAGCCGGGTGTATTCACCATGAAAAAGGAGCAGTAAAGATGAAATCTCACATGATGGTTGGGGTCTGGAAATTGGTGAATATCGCCAATACTGACAAGGACGGCAATGCGCTGCGTTCCTCCTATGGTCCTGAGAAATACGGGCTGATAACATTCAATGAAAACAACAGGATGATGGTGGTTATATCCGATGGCCGCGACGCCTTGCCTCTGGGCCGCGCCCGCGAATATTCATCCTATTGCGGCCGCTTCACATTCGACGGCACCACCCTGATTACTAAGGTTGACGGCTCTATCCCACTTGACCGTATTGGCACAGACCAAGTGCGCCCCGTGCGCTTCGATGGCGACCGGGTAATTCTGACCGCGCCACCAGTAGAGATTGACGGCGTGATAAATTACCGCGACCTTACATGGGAAAAGATCATCTAGAAAAACCAAAAGGGGTTCACCGCGTGGCGTCCTATCAGCCAGTCAATTCAGTGCTGCGGTCTTTAGACGTGCTCAAGGTGTTAAACCGGTATTCAGTCGTCTCTGTTAACCAAATTCATCAGCTCACTAATCTGCCCAAACCCACAATTGTTCGCCTGCTTGAGACGCTGATCGCGGCGGGCTATGCGGTCAAAGACAAGAACGGGCGCGGCTACCGGGTCACCTCGCAGGTCAGTGAGCTGAGTTGTGGTTTCCACGGCGCGCCTATGGCGGTTGAGGCCGGGCGGCCATGGTCACAAAAACTCACCCGTGAGCTGAAATGGCCAGCGGCAATTGCGGTGCCAGATGGCAATGCGGTGGTGGTCTATGACACCACCTGCGGCGACAGTCCAATGTCGCCCTACCACGCCAATATTCACAAACGTTTGGGCCTAATTTCGATGCCGCTTGGCCGCGCCTATTTGGCGTTTTGTTCGCCTGAAGAACAACGCCTAACCATGCAATTATTGAACTCATCCACCCACCCAGATTCAGACCTGATGAACGCGCCTGGCTTGATTGAACAGCTGCTAAGTACCAGCAAAACAGCACAATTCTCTGAGCGCGTTGGCGGTGAGGCCAACCATGTATCATCAGGCGTGGCCGTGCCAATCTATGACGAGACCCGCAACAAAGTGTTGGCGACAATCGGCATCACTTATTACACCACCGCCGTGCGGCGCAAAGAGATCGTTGAAATCTATGTGCCGCGTTTGCAAGCCGCCGCCGCCGGCATCCGCGAAACCATTATCCGCCTCACATCCGAAACCGGCGCAGCTCAGGCAAATGCAGATCATCCGGTAGTGCTTTAACAGCGCAAAATTGATTTCATCCACTGAAATCTCCCTAGAAGCCAGTAGCGTGAAATACGGGCTTAACCGATCCTCAATTCATGGATTGACCGCACGGTTTGTCCCAACAGACGAACGCATAATGGCGAGGCGCTTGGTTCCACGGAACCATGACCAGCCAACCGATTGCTTCATAAGCAGCCAAGCATAGGCTGCGGTGGCGTGTTTGGGTGTGTTAACAACAAACTGGGAGAGAAATAACATTCATGAATTCGATGATTTCAAAATTTGGAACATTCGCTATCGCCAGCACATTTGGCGTGGCAATGGCGACGACAGCAATTGCTGCTGACCGGACCTTGAGCCTTGGCGTGGGCTATTTGGAGGATGCGGTTGCAGCACCGGGAGTGCAGTTCTGGGCTGACCGGATTAACGAACTGACCAATGACGAGCTGGAGGTTGAAATTTTCTGGGCCTCGCAGCTTGGCGGTGCGCGCGATACAGTGCAGGCCGTGGCCACCGGCGCCGTTGACGCGCAGCTCGACGTGATCGAGCTTTTGGTAACCTTCGAGCCAAATATTGGCGCGCTGAGCTTACCACTGGTGTTTGACGACCGCGCGCATTTTTCACGCTTTATCGGCAGCCGTGTTTTTGGCGAAATGCTTGATGCGCTGGAGTCTGATGGCATTATCTTCCCCGGCCGCGAAGGCTTAAGCGACCCGCAAGTGGCCACCAACTGGACCCGTCCGTTTGACCGTGGCGTGTTGGCCAACCGGCCAATCTTTAGCCCCGACGATCTTGAGGGCGTGAAAATGCGGATGTACGAATCCGAGATCCCGATCAAGTCATGGGAAGCGCTGGGTGCCAGCATTCAAGTCGTGCCATGGCCGGATGTTTATACAGCCCTCGCCACCGGCGTTGTTGACGCCATGACAGGTACAATCTCTGACAACTACGAATGGAAGCATTTTGAGCATGCGCCCTATTGGACCAATGTGCATGAGTATTTTCAGCTGTCACATCCATGGATGAGCAAGATCACGTGGGACAGTCTGACAGACAGTCAGCGCGCCGCGATCGACCAAGCAACAATCGAGACCAGCTATATTTTCTACCAACTTTTGATTGATAGTGATGCATGGTCCCGTGCCCGCGCCCAAGAAGAGTTTGGCCTTGTGGTCATTGAGCCGCCAATTGGCCCGTGGATCGAGCGGATGGAACCAGCTTTGGCTGATTTTGAAGCCCGCGGTCTGGTCGAAGAGGGCCTTGTCGCCCGCATGCGCGCGGCGGAATAAGCAGCCATGACCACACAAACCAGCCAAATCGCTGATGATGCGGTGGTCGACCTACCAAGGGGGCTGGCGAAGTTTCGCCGGCTCCTACACATCATTGGCAAGATAGAGATCACCGCCGCAATCTGCGCTTTGGTCTTCGTTGTCGCCCTCAGCGCCACCCAAACTATATTGCGCTACCTGTTCGCCACGTCGATGTGGTGGACCCAAGAAGTTGTCGAAATTTCCATTCTGGCCTGCTACTTTTTTGGCATCAGCTATGTCTTCAAAACCCGGCAATATATTCTGATCGAGTTTCTCTCAAGCAAGGGCTCAATCAAGTTCCAGCTGGCGCTTTATATGCTCGCCCAAATCTTTGCGATCATCTTTACAGGGCTGATCACATGGATGTTCTACCTGTTTTTGCCGACGCTCATAAACATGCGGTCAACGATCCTCGGCTGGCCCGGCTGGCTCGGCCCTCTGCCGCTTGTCATCGCCTCCATCATGATGGTGCTCACCAGCATTTACTACTTCCTTTTCGGGCTTTGGGCCTTTGGCCAAGAGTGGGATGAGACCTCGCTTGACGGCGTAGAGCGCCACGCCCTGACCAATATCCCCGAGGTGGAAATCGAATAAAACGCGCCCATTCTAAGCCCCGTTCTAAGCCCCGTTCTAAGCTAGGAATACCTCAATGATCACGTTGACCATGATTGCCATCGCGCTGGGACTATTCCTGCTGCGCGTGCCTGTCTCAATCTCCATGGGCATCGCCTCGCTCATCGGCTTTTTCATGCTGGGCGTGCCAGTGGCCATCATCCCGGCCCGTATGATCGGTGGCGTTGACAGCTTTGCCTTGCTGGCCGTGCCGTTCTTCATTCTCGCCGGAAACCTGATGAATGCAGGCGGCGTCACCGAGCGCATATTCGCCTTTGCCCGCTCGTTGGTCGGCTGGATCAGCGGCGGTCTGGCGCAGGTCAACATCGTCGCCTCGATCATCTTCGCTGGCATGTCCGGCTCGGCACTGGCAGATCTCGCAGGCCTCGGCGCGGTAGAAATCCGCGCCATGCGCAAAAACGGCTACCCGGTGCCGTTTTCCACCGCCGTCACCCTGTCATCATGCACCATTGGCCCGCTGATCCCGCCGAGCATAATCCTCGTCATCTATGGGCTGTCGACCAACACTTCGATCGGTCGGTTGTTCCTCGGCGGCATTATCGCCGGTCTGGTCGTTGCCGCCTCGCTGATGATCTTTGTCTTCATCCATGTCCGCGCCACCAAGGCCGAATGGGCCAAGCCAGAGCCGTTTGTGTTTCGCGATGTGTTGCATACCGGCTTCTTCGGTCTGCCTGCGCTTTTTGCCCCCGTGGTCATCCTCGGCTCGCTCATCGCTGGCGTCACCACCCCGTCTGAGCTGGGCGCAATCGCCACGCTCTACGCGCTGTTTGTCGGCCTGCTTTACCGCCAGTTCACCTGGGCCAACCTCAAAGCCGCGCTGATCAACACCGTGACCATGACCTCGGTGATCATGTATCTGTTCGCCATTGCCGGGATCATGAACTTCGTCATTACCCGCGAGCGCGTCGCCCATAATGCCTCGGAACTCATGGCCACCTACATTACCAGCCCGTTCATTGGTATCTTGCTGATCAACCTCTTCCTCATCTTCGTCGGCATGTTCCTCGAAGGCCCGGTTGCCATCCTCGTCATCGCCCCGATCTTGCTCGAAGTGGTGGCTGATTTTGGCATGGGGCCGGTACAATTCGGCATCATGCTCAGCTTCAACCTGTTGATTGGTATGATAACCCCGCCGG
>JAESRD010000043.1 GCA_016764835.1 Paracoccaceae bacterium
AGACGAGGCGCATGCCATCGCCTATACTGGCGCGCCGTCG
Source organism: Paracoccaceae bacterium (assembly GCA_016764835.1). The sequence goes on from JAESRD010000043.1 coordinate 41, forward strand.
TATTATGACCAGATCTGGACCTCGATCAAAACCGTGTTTGCCGGCTTTGTTATTGCTTCGGCTGTGGCGATCCCGCTGGGCATCGCCGCCGGGCTGTCGCCGTTGGTCAACGCTGCAATCAACCCGATCATTCAGATATTTAAGCCGGTCTCACCGCTGGCATGGTTGCCGATCGTCACCATGGTTGTCTCGGCGCTTTACGCCACCAATGACGGCATGTTCACCAAGAGCTTTTTGACATCGGCGGTGACAGTCACTCTGTGTTCGCTCTGGCCAACGTTGATCAATACCGCACTCGGTGTGGCGACAATCGATAAAGATTTGGTCAGCGTTTCCAAAGTGCTGAAGATGAGCTTTTGGAGCAAGATCACCAAGCTGGTGCTGCCCTCGGCGCTGCCGCTTATCTTTACCGGGCTGCGGCTGTCTCTGGGCGTGGGCTGGATGGTGCTTATCGCGGCTGAGATGCTGGCGCAAAACCCCGGCCTTGGCAAATTTGTCTGGGACGAGTTTCAAAACGGCTCAAGCGCCTCGCTGGCGCGGATCATGGTCGCCGTCTTTACCATTGGCATTATCGGCTACCTGCTCGACCGGGTGATGTTTGCCATTCAATCCGCCTTTACCTTCACAGAAAACAGGTGAGCAGCATGGCCAATATTGTTTTTGATAATGTCTCCAAAGGGTTTCCGGTATCGGGGGCGCATAAGCCGGTGCTGCGCAATATCAGCTTTGAGGTGAAGGAGGGCGCGTTCGTGGCCATTCTTGGTTTTTCTGGCTCTGGCAAATCGACGCTGATGAACCTGATTGCCGGGCTGGATACGCCCGACACCGGCACGGTTAGCTTTAAGGGCGCGCCGATTACCGGGCCGGGGCCGGAGCGCGGGCTGGTGTTTCAGAGCTATAGTCTGATGCCGTGGCTGACGGTTTTGGGCAATGTCATGCTGGCGGTTGATGCGGTGTTTCCCAAGCTGGCCAAGGCAGCGCGGCAGGCCAAAGCGCTGCATTACATTAACATGGTTGGCCTTGGGCCTGCCGCCGCGCGCCGCCCGGCTGAGCTGTCTGGCGGCATGCGCCAACGGGTGTCTGTGGCGCGGGCTTTGGCGATGGACCCTGAAGTGCTTCTGCTCGACGAGCCGCTCAGCGCGCTGGACGCGCTGACACGGGCCAATTTGGCCGACGAGATCCTCAATATCTGGGAGCGCGAACGCAAGACCTGCATCTTGATCACAAATGATGTTGATGAGGCGATTTTGCTGGCCGACCGGATTATTTTGCTGCGGCCTGATGGCACGTTGGGCGAAATGTTTGACGTGACCCTGCCGCGCCCGCGCGACCGTGGGGCGATAAATGACAATGATGCGTTCAAGGCGCTGCGCGCCAGTGTCACCAAAAACTTGATAGATAGTGGCGTGCAAACCGAGCAGGGCAGCAGCCGGTCTTTGCCAAATATCACGCCTATTCACGGGCTGCCTGCGGCGGTGAGCGATGCGCAAAAGGGGCTGATAGATGCGCGGTTCTTAGACTTTTCGCAGCTACATAAGGTCTACCCGACGCCAAAAGGTCCGCTGACGGTGGTTGAGGACTTTAACCTTAAGGTCGACCGGGGCGCGTTTATCTCGATCATCGGGCATTCGGGCTGTGGCAAATCAACCGTGCTGACCATGGCGGCCGGACTTAACCCGATATCAAAGGGCGCGATCAAACTCGACGGCCAGCATATTGAGGGTGCAGACCCTGAACGCGCGGTGGTGTTTCAGTCGCCAAACTTGTTTCCCTGGCTCACGGCCAAAGAGAATGTCTCGATCGGGGTTGATCGGGTTTACCCAAAAGCCAGCCGGGCTGAGCGGCAAGAGGTCGTGGAATATTACCTTGAGCGGGTCGGGTTGGCAGATGCCATGGACCGGCCCGCAGCGTCAATGTCCAATGGCATGCGCCAGCGCGTCGGCATTGCCCGCGCCTTTGCGCTATCGCCCAAGCTGCTGCTGCTCGATGAGCCTTTTGGCATGCTCGACAGCCTGACCCGCTGGGAGCTGCAAGAGGTGCTGATGGAGGTTTGGAGCCGGACCAAAGTGACCACCGTATGCGTGACCCATGATGTTGATGAGGCGATCTTGCTGTCTGACAAAGTGGTGATGATGACCAATGGCCCGAGGGCGACGATTGGCAAGGTTTTGGACATTGACCTGCCGCGCCCGCGCAGCCGCAAGGCGCTGTTGGCGCACCCCGATTACTACGGGTATCGGCGCGAGATTTTATCGTTTTTGGAAGAATACGAACATGGTGCGCGGCCAAATGAGGCTCCGCCGAAAACTGATGTAACATCGAAAAAGGAGCAAGCAGCATGACCCGCAAACTTGTGGTGATCGGGGCCGGTATGGCCTCTGGGCGTATGCTCGAAAACTTGCGCGCGGCCAGCAATGACTGGGATATCACCCTGTTTAATGCCGAAGCGCGCGGCAATTATAACCGCATTATGCTGAGCCCTGTACTGTCTGGCGACAAGAGCTACGAAGATATCGTGACGCATGATGAGGCGTGGTATGCCGACAATAACATCACGTGCCGTTTCGGCGAACATGTTGTCAAGATTGATAAAGAGCGCAAAATTGTGCATGGGCAAAACGGCGATGTGAGCTATGATAAGCTGGTCATCGCCACCGGTTCTGCGCCGTTTATCATCCCCATTCAGGGGCGCGATCTGCCGGGCGTGTTGGCCTACCGCGATCTTGATGACACCAATGCCATGATCAAAGCGTCGGCCAATGGCGGCAAGGCTGTGGTCATTGGCGGCGGCTTGCTGGGCCTAGAGGCGGCGGCTGGGCTGGCCGAGCGCGGCATGGAAGTGACCGTGCTGCACCTGATGGGCCATCTGATGGAGCGCCAGCTTGACGAGGCTGCCGGGTTCCTGTTGCGCCGCGATCTTGAGAAGCGCGGCATTAAAGTGTTTTGCAAAGCCTCGACAGCGGCGATCCTTGGCGAGGACAAGGTCGAAGGCGTGATGCTGGAGGACAATACCGGGCTGGAGGCTGATCTGGTGGTTATGGCCGTGGGTATCAGGCCTGAAACAAGGCTGGCCAATGATGCAGGCATCGAAGTGGCGCGCGGCATTGAGATCACGCCGCAGATGCAAACCACCGACCCCGATATTTATGCGGTTGGCGAATGTGTTGAGCTGGACGGTCAGCTGTTTGGGCTGGTGGCACCACTTTATGACCAAGCGCGGGTTTTGGCCAAAGTGCTTGACGGGCAAGAGGCGGCATTTGTGCCGGTTGAGCTGTCAACCAAGCTCAAGGTCACGGGCTGTGATCTGTTCTCGGCGGGCGACTTTGCCGCCGGCGAAGGCCGCGAAGATATCGTGTTTCGCGATCCGGCGCGCGGGGTCTATAAACGACTGGTTTTGGAAGACAACAGAATCGTCGGTGCGGTCATGTATGGTGACACGGCTGACGGCGCTTGGTTCTTTGGCATGATCAAAGACGGCACCGATATTTCCGATATGCGCGAGACGCTTATCTTCGGCCCTGCCTATCAGGGGGGGGACGCGCCGGACCCTATGGCAGCCGTTGCAGCCTTACCGGCTGACGCAGAAATCTGCGGCTGCAACGGCATATGTAAAGGTCAGATCGAAGCGGCGATATTGGGCGGGGCAACCACGCTGGCCGATATCAAAATACAGACCAAAGCCTCGGCGTCTTGCGGTACATGTACCGGGTTGGTCGAGCAGGTTTTGGCGATCACGCTGGGCGATGATTTTGTCATCCCGGCGGCCGCCTCTATCTGTGGCTGTTGTGAGCTGAGCCATGAAGATGTGCGCCGGTTGATAAAGGCCAACGAGCTGAAAAGCCAGCCTGCCGTGTGGCAAGAGCTGGGGTGGAACACGCCCAATGGCTGCCCCACCTGCCGCCCGGCGGTGAACTTCTATCTGCTGGCCGATTGGCCGCTTGAGTATCAGGACGACCCGAATAGCCGGTTTGTCAACGAGCGCAACCACGCTAATATTCAAAAAGATGGCACTTTTAGCGTCATGCCGCGGATGTGGGGCGGGATCACCACAGCCGATGAGCTGCGCGCAATAGCTGATGCTGCCGACAAATATAATGTGCCAACGGTTAAGGTTACGGGCGGTATGCGGATTGATCTGCTGGGCGTGCGCAAGGAAGACCTGCCGCATATTTGGCGTGATCTTAACGCGGCGGGTATGGTTTCCGGCCACGCCTATTCAAAAGGGCTGCGCACGGTAAAAACCTGCGTTGGCACTGATCATTGCCGCTTTGGCACCCAAGACAGCACTGGGCTTGGCATCAAGTTAGAGAAGATGCTCTGGGGCTCTTGGACACCGCATAAGGTCAAGCTCGGCGTGTCTGGTTGTCCGCGCAATTGCGCCGAGGCGACCTGCAAAGACCTTGGCATTATCTGTGTCGATAGTGGCTTTGAAATCGGCGTTGGCGGCGCGGCGGGGATGGACCTCAAGAAGATCGAGCCATTGGCAAAGGTTGCCACCGAAGACGAAGCCATAGAGCTGACGGCGGCCTTTGTGCAGCTTTACCGCGAGAATGCGAAATACCTCGATCGGCCCTATAAATGGATCGACAAGGTCGGCATCGACTGGGTGCGGGCGCGGGTGGTTGATGACCTTGCCGAGCGAAAAGCGCTGGTTGAGCGGTTTGAAATCTCGCAGTCGGTCTACCGCAAAGACCCCTGGGCGGCGCATGCGGCTGGGGCTGAAGCGGAGCGCTATGCACCACTCGCCGATCTTACATTGGAGGCAGCACAATGAGCTGGATCGACATCGGACATATCGACGACATTCCCCTGCGCGGTTCGCGAATTGTCAAAACCCAGCGCGGTTGTATCGCCCTGTTTCGTACCGGCGAGGCCGAGGTTTTTGCCGTATCAGACCGCTGTCCGCATAAGGGCGGGCCGCTGTCAGACGGGATCGTGCATGGCCGCAAGGTGACCTGTCCGCTGCATAACTGGGTGTTTAGCCTTGAGACCGGCCAGGCGCAGGGCGCTGACGAGGGCAAGATCGAGACGTTTAATCTGCGCATTTCTGACGGTCGGTTGATGCTCGATGCGGCGGCGCTTCAGGTCAGGCCGGCTGCATAAATGGCCGATGAACTCAAAGATATCCGCACGACCTGTCCGTATTGCGGCACCGGTTGCGGTGTATTGGCGCGGGCTGATGGGCAGGGCGGGCTGGTCGTGCGCGGCGACGGCGATCACCCGGCTAATGCTGGGCGGCTGTGTTCCAAGGGGCTGGCGCTTGGCGATATTGTTGGAGGGCTGGAGGCGGCAAAATGTGCCACTGATAGCAGGCCCGCGCGCAGAGCTGCGGGCAGCAATGAGCGACTTTTGTACCCGCAGATTGGCGGGAAGCAGGTCAGCTGGGACCAAGCCATGGGCCAAGTTGCGCAAAAGTTTAGCGCCGCGGTTGCTGAGCATGGCCCAGATAGCGTTGCCTTTTATGTGTCAGGGCAATTGCTGACAGAAGACTATTACGTGGCCAATAAGCTGACGAAAGGTTTCATCGGTTCGGCAAATATCGACACGAATTCAAGGCTTTGTATGGCGTCATCTGTGGCGGGGCATCGGCGTGCCTTTGGCGCAGATATTGTGCCGGGGATCTACGATGACTTCGAGGCCGCCGATCTAATCGTTTTGAACGGCTCAAATCTTGCATGGTGCCACCCGGTTCTCTACCAGCGGATCGCCGCAGAAAAAGCGCGCAGACCAGCGCTGCAAGTCGTGGTTGTAGACCCGCGCCGCACGGCCAGCTGTGATCTGGCTGATATGCATTTGCGCATCGCGCCGGGCGGTGATGTGGCATTGTATAACGGGCTTTTGGCAGCGCTGGCTGATGCGGACGCGCTTAACCATGCCTACCTGAGCGCACATGTTGATGGGCTAGACGCCGCCCTTGCCGCCGCGAAAGCCGAGCCACTTGAAGCGACGGGGATAGGCACCACTCAATTGGCTGCGTTCTTTGCGCTCTGGGCCCGGAGCGAAAAGGTGGTGACGATATATAGCCAAGGGGTCAATCAATCTACTTCTGGCACTGACAAGGTTAATGCGATCCTGAACTGTCATTTGGCCACCGGGCGGATTGGCCGCCCCGGCATGGGGCCGTTTAGCGTGACTGGTCAGCCAAATGCGATGGGCGGGCGAGAAGTTGGCGGTATGGCCAATATGTTGGCGGCACATCTCGATATTGCTGACCCTGTGCACCGCCACGCCTTGGGCCGGTTTTGGGGCGGCCCGTCTGTGGCTGCACATGCCGGGTTGACGGCGGTTGACCTGTTTCGTGCCGTGGCGCGTGGCCAGATAAAAGCGCTGTGGATTGCAGGCAGCAACCCGGCGGCGTCGCTGCCTGAGGCAGACAAAGTGGCGGCAGCAATAAAGGCCTGCGCCTTTACCGTGGTCAGTGACGTGACGGCGCAAACAGACACGGCGCAGCTGGCCGATATTGTCTTGCCGGTGCAAGGCTGGGGCGAGAAGGACGGCACGGTGACCAATTCTGAGCGGGTGATTAGCCGCCAGCGGGCTGTGCTGCCAGCGCCGGGGGCGGCGCGCGCCGACTGGCAGCTTTTTGCAGAGCTGGGGCAGCGCATGGGCTGGCAGCAGGCATTTTCTTATGACAATCCGGCGCAGATATTTCGTGAGCATGCGGCTTTGTCTGGGCTTGCGGCGGGGCTGGGCGGCGGCTTTGACATATCGGATCTGGCGCAGATGAGTGACGCCGATTATGCAGGTTTGAAACCGCAACGTTGGCCGGTGAAAGCCGGACAAACCGGCGGTCGGTTCTTTGGCGATGGCGGTTTTTTTACTGCTAATGGTCGGGCGAAAATGCTGCCGTTGCAGCATAGTGTGCCCGCAGCAAAATTATCAAATTGCCACCCGTTTCGCCTAAACACTGGCCGGATAAGGGACCAATGGCATACAATGACCCGCACCGGCATGTCGGCGCGACTCTCGGGCCATATTGCCGAACCGTTTGTCGAAATCCATCCCGATGACGCCGCTAAGCTTGGTATTGAACCGGCCGATCTTGTCCAGCTCGATAGCTTGCACGGGCAGTGTATTTTGCGGGCGATGGTCACAGACAGGGTTATGCCGGGCCAGTTATTCGCCCCCATTCACTGGACCGCGCAATTTGCTCCAACCGGCCGCATTGGAGCGCTGATCGAGGCACAGGTTGACCCGGTTTCTGGCCAGCCAGAGACCAAAGCTGCGGCGGTCAGTGCCAAACGTTACGCGGCGCGCTGGTTTGGCTATGCGGTGAGTGCGGCCCCACTGGCGCCGCGGTCTGAATATTGGGCCAAGGCCAAAACAGATCTTGGCTGGCGGGCTGAGATAGCAGGTATGGAGGCCCCGGCAGATTGGGAGGCCGAGGCGCGTGCACTATTTGGCTTGCCTCAGGCTGCGGTACAGCAAGTTGAAGACAAGGGGCGCGGTATATTTCGTTATGCTTTTCATGTGGATAACAAGCTGCAAGCGGCATTGTTTGTCGCATCTGAGCCGGTGAATGCGGCGCGTGATCACTTGGCAAACTTGCTCGGTGGGGCGGGGGTTGGCGCGCTTGTCGGCCGGGCGCGGGCAGATATGCCAGATCCGGGGCCGATCATATGTGCTTGTTTTTCGGTCGGTGTGAACACCATTATGAGGTCAATTGCCGCGCAAGGGCTGGTTGATGTTGAGGCGATTGGGCAAGCTTTGCAGGCTGGCACCAATTGCGGCTCTTGCCGGCCCGAACTGGCCGGGCTTTTGGCCCGCAGCCCCCGAAGGGAAGCCGCGCAATGAGCCTTGCACCATATGTCAAAATCCTTGGCCGCGGGCCGGGGCGATCACGGTCATTGACCCAAGATGAGGCCAACGAGGCGCTAACGCTAATCTTGCAGGGCGCGGCCGCTCCCGAGGCTGTTGGCGCCATGCTTATGCTGTTGCGGATGAAGGGTGAGACGGCGGCCGAGATTGCAGGCTTTGCCAGTGCGGCGCGCGGCTTGGTGCGTGGGCCAAACGGGCTTGTTGGGCTAGATTGGCCGAGCTATGCCGCCGGGCGCACGCGGGGCGCGCCGTGGTTTTTGCTGGCCGCGCGGCTGGTCGCAGCTGCGGGGCATAAGGTTTTGGTTCATGGCTGGAACGGTGCTGGCACGGCGGCTTTGCGCGCCGAGTTGCCCGGTGCTGATGTGGTGCTTGCGGGTTCGGTCGCCGAGGCGGTGACCTTGCTAGAGCGGCACAACATCGCCTATCTGTCGCTCGAAAGTTTTGCCCCCGAAATGCATGCGCTGCTGCGGTTGCGCGATGTTTTCGGGCTGCGTTCTTGCATCAATACGGTGTCGCGGGTGATGAACCCGTTTGGCGCCCCGGCGGCGGTTCAGGGCGTTTTTCACCCACCCTACCGGGCTATTCAGGCCGAGGCGGGAGGGCTGCTGGGGCTGGAGAGCTTGAGCGTTATCAAGGGCGGCGGCGGCGAGTTTGAGCGGCATCCGGGCAAACCTGCTGAGGCGGATGGGCTGCGCGGTGGCAGCCTCTGGAGCGCTGTTTTGCCGGCCAGTATTGATGATCGTGCCCGGCTGGCCGAAGGGCCAGATCCAGCGACGACATTGGCCGGGCTTTGGGCGGGGGCGGATGATGATATTTTTGCCGAGGGGGTCGTGCTGGGCACGGCGGCGCTTGCGTTTGAAACACTAGGCGAGGCCGACCCAATGGCCAAGGCCCGCGCTACATGGGCTGGCCGCGACAAGGCGAACAGGAGATAAAATGAAGAGTTTTCCGATGTTTGTGCGGATGTCTGGCCGCGAAGTGATAATCATTGGCGGGGCTGAGCAGGCGGCGCAAAAGACCCGACTGATGTTGAAGACCGAGGCAAAAATTGTGGTCTTCGCCGCCACACTTGAACCGGAGCTAGAGGCGCTGGCCATCGCTGGCGAGATCACGCATCAGACTGGCGCGCCAAGCCGGCAAAGCCTGCGCGACGCGGCGCTGGTCTTTGTGGCGTCGGGTAATGCTGAGGCTGACAAAGCGGCACATGGGCGGGCAAAAAGCGCCGGGGCGTTGGTCAATGTGGTTGACCAACCGGCCCTGTGCGATGTGACCACACCGTCGATAGTTGACCGCGATCCGGTGGTGATTGCGATTGGCACCGAGGGCAATGCGCCGGTTTTGGGCCGGGCGCTCAAAACCCAGATTGAAGAGATGCTCGACATCCGGCTTGGCGGTTATGCGGCCCTTGCCGGGCGCTTGCGCACTGCGCTGGCGGCAAGCATGCCGGCGGATCAGCGACGGCAATTTTGGCAATGGGCGTTTCACGGTGCGCCGTGGCAGGCGCATAAGCGTGGCGCAGAGCGGGCGGCGGCCAAAATGCTCAAGGCCGCGATTGCCGCAGGTCAAGTACCGGGCGCGGCGGGCGATGGGGCGCTATGCGTCATTGGTGCGGGGCCGGGGCCGCGCGATCTGCTGCCCCTGCGCGCGGTTGAACGGCTGCAAAATGCCGATGTTATTTATTGCGACCGGGCGGTGTCGGCCGATATGCTTGAACTGGCCCGGCGCGATGCGAAACGGGTTTTTCTAAAAGGCTCAGACTGGCCAGCCGCGCGCACAGGCGAGATGATTATGGCACAGGCACGCAAGGGTCTGCGCGTGGTTTGGCTGGTGCCAGGGGCGGGTTCTTGCCCGGCAAATCTTGGGCCTGATGCGGTTGAATTCATCCCCGGAATTGCCGAACAAACAGCCGCTTCTCAGCCAATATTGGCGTCGAAAGTCAGCTGAACTTTTGAGGCGCTGCGCCTGTCGCCTGCTGCCTCAAACGCCGCTTTGGCCTCGGCCAATGGGAAGCTGCCGGTCAGGATCGGGCGCACATCGATCTGCCGGGTCTCGATCAGCCGCACGGCGGGGGCAAACTCGGCATGAAAGCGGTGAGTGCCGCGCAGGGCGATCTCTTTGGCGACCAAAATGTTAAGCGGCAGCGTGGTGGCACCCGATATGCCAACCTGAACCAGGGTCGCACCGGGGCGCAGCGCCTGAAGGGCGGCAGCGATTGCCGGGGCGGCTCCGCTGCACTCAAAACCAATATCGAAACGTCCCTTGTCTTGCTCCCACGGGGCCAGCGCATAGGGATTGTCGCACAGATCGAGGCAGGTGGTTGCGCCCATTTGGGCGGCAATTTTGAGCGGCGCTTCAAAAAGATCGGTGATGACAACTTCGGCAGCCCCGGCATTGGCCGCCAGCGCGGCACAAAGCGCGCCGATAGGCCCGGCGCCGGTGACCAGTACGCGTTTGCCGGTAAAGTCTGTGCTGCCAGATTGGCCCATTGCATGCAGGCAAACGGCCAATGGCTCGGCGCAGGCCAGCTCTGTCAGCGGCGTGGCGGGGTTGGCTTTTACGCATTGGGTGGCGGCGAGGGTGATCTTGTCACGAAACGCGCCCTGCACATGGGGCATGCGCATGGCCGAGCCAAAGAACTGCATATCAAGACATTGATTATACATCTCTTTTTCGCAGAATATGCATGTGTTGCAGGGCAGAGACGGGCTGAGCGCCACTTTGTCGCCCACGGCCAAATCCGCGCCCGGCCCGATTTGAACCACAGTTCCGGCGGCTTCATGGCCGAGGATAATCGGCTCTTGCACGCGGATATTACCAAAACCACCATGCTGATAATAATGCAGGTCTGAACCGCATATACCGCCTGCGCCGACAGCCACCATCACCTCGCCCGGTCCGGGCGCTGCAATCGCGGCGGTCTCTATGCGGATATCGCCTTGGGCATGGAGACGGCAGATACGAGTTTGCATTTGATTTCCTTATTGTGCCAACAGGCCGGGCAGCCATGTGGCGATTGCCGGGATATAGCTGACGAGCAACAATACGAAGATGTTAGTGGCAAGGAAAGGTAAGATGGCGATGACCACTGGGGTCAGCGGCAGCCGGGCGATATTGGCGCAGACGAACAAACAGACGCCGACAGGCGGGGTGGTCAGCCCGATCATCAGGTTGAGCACCGCGAATGTGGCGAAGTGCAAAGGCTCGATACCAACGGCCTCGGCCAGTGCCAAAAGCGGGACGAAGAGGATGATCAACGCGGCAATGGTTTCCATGAGCATGCCGACGACCAACAGCAGCAGATTGATGATCAGGATGACGACATATTTGTTGTCGGTAAAGTCCAGCACCGCACTTGCGATCGCCTGTGGTATGCGCTCTGAGACCAGAATCCAGCCGAAAACATTGGCAAATCCGACCAGGGAGAGGATGCCGGCTGAGGATATTGCGCTGTCGATGATCACCTTTGGTAGGTCGCGCACCGGCATGGCCCGGTAGACGAATGCGCCGACGATAAAGGCATAGACCGAGGCGACAACGGCGGTTTCTGTTGGTGTGGCAAAGCCCGAAAGCAAGCCGTAGATGATTAGCCCGGTCATGGCGAGCGCCCAAAAGGCGCCGATAAACGAGCGGCCAATCTCAGCAAAACCTTGCCATTCTTGGCGCGGATAGCCGCGACGCACCGAGATGATGTAACAGGTGACCATCATCGCCAAGCCCATCAATATGCCCGGAATTGCCCCGGCAAGGAACATTTTGCCAACCGAGATGCCGGACAAGGAGCCGACGATGATCATCGGCACGCTGGGCGGGATGATCGGGCCGACGGTAGACGAGGCGGCGGTGACGGCGGCGGCAAAAGCGGGCGGGTAGCCTGCCTTTTTCATGCCGGGGATCATGACGCCGCCGATAGAGGCTGCGTCGGCAACGGCAGTGCCAGTGATGCCACCAAACAGCATCGAGGCGGCAATATTGGTCAGGCCAAGGCCACCACGGATCCAGCCGATAAGGGCATTAGCAAAACGGATAATCCGCTCGGTGATGCCGCCAGAATTCATCAGATTTCCGGCGAGAATAAAGCCCGGAATGGACAGGAGCACGAAGACATCCATGCCCGCATAAATCTTTTGCGGCATGACAACCAGCGGAATGCCCGCGAGCAGCAGATAGGACAGCGATGAGAGGCCAAGCGACACGGCGACCGGCACACCTATGATCAGGCCGCCGGCGAAAACGGCAAATAATACAGTAACTTCCATGGGCTTAGTCCTCGGCCTGTGGTTTGTTTGGTAGCCCGTCATCCGTGCCCGAAAGCATGCCGACAATCCGCGCGACCGCGAAAACGGCAATGAGAGCCAGCATCAGCAAGACGCTGAAATGGACGTAATTCATCTGCAAGGTCATGGCCGGTGAGGTTTGAAATTTGCCAATGGCGACAAAGCGCACAGCGTGGCTGGCCAGCAAGATGCAGACCCCGGCGGTCAGCACGGCAGAGATGAGGCGCAACCGCCACGGGCCGCGCCCGGGCAGCGCTTCGCAGACAACATCAACATTGACCAGATCGCCAGATTTGAGCGCCAGGCCCGCGCCGAACGTGGCGAGGTAGAGCAGGGCGAAACGGGTGAGTTCTTCTGTCCAAACCGGAGACCGGCCAAAGGTGCGGCCAATAACTTGGATGAGAACCGCGCCGATCAAAACCGAGAATGCCAGCCCAGCACCAAACCGCGCCACTCTGGTTAGAATGTGAATGATCTGGGCAAAACGTTGTTGCATGGGCCGGAGCCTCCCTGAAATGCACTGCCATTAAGCGAACCGCCGCAAAGCGAACCGCCCGGGGCACTGAGCAGCTGCAGCATTCCGTCACACAGGAACGCGATCGTGCGGACGACAACGAACGGATGGCCCAGTCGGCGCACTGCGAGGCCGGGGCGCTGCGCAAGACGGTCGGCAAGATGAAGGAGGCGGCTGCGGCCATCACGTTGGCGGC